>JAQUQA010000001.1 GCA_028716305.1 Candidatus Omnitrophota bacterium
CCCAGAATAACCGCGATTACAGCTGCATAAAGCGTTTTTTTCATCTTAGTCCATAAATTTCTGATGCCATAATTCCAGCATTAAAATAGACCACAATTGGAAGGTAAAATCTTTCTTTCTGCGGCAATGATCTTCGAACATCCGCAGGACCGGCTCACGCTCAAAATAACCTCGCTTAAAGAATTTTTGGGAAAGAATGTTTTCGCGTAGAAATTCCTTTAGATCTGCCCGAAACCATTCCCCTACGGGGATACCGAATCCCATTTTTTTTCGATGGATATTTTCCACAGGGATAATCTCTTTGACGCTTTTTTTAAGCAGATACTTCTTAACCAGATGCCTCATTTTATATCTGGCAGGCAATCCGGCGGCAAACTCCATCACTTTTTGGTCCAAAAAAGGAGAGCGCACCTCTAGGGAATTTGTCATGCTGGCAATATCCATTTTTACCAGCAGATCTCCGGAAAGATAGGTATTCACGTCTGCCTCCAGCAGTCCATCCAGTAGATCGTTTTGCCTGTCGCTGAAATAAGGCGAAAATATCTCCCAGGGGTGATATCCTTCAGTTTTTTGCTTAAGGAATTTTGAATATGTTCTTTCCCGCATCTCTTCATTAAAGATACCGATCCAGCGAAAATACCTTTTACGGCCCGGCAGTTGAGCGGCCCACATAAACCTTTTAAACCTGCCCAGGGCGCTTCTGGAATTTCCGCATTCAGGAAACCGGCTTGCCGCTCTAAACAGCAGCTTAGATAACGGCACGGGAAGACGCGACAGTTTGTCCGCTATGATCATTGCCTGATACCTCTCGTAACCGGCGAAAGATTCGTCGCCGCCGTCTCCGCTTAAGGCTACAGTTACAAACCTCTTGGTTTCTCTGGCCACATAATAAGTAGGAATACACGATGAATCCGCATAAGGCTCGCCGTAATGTTCAACCAGTTTATGAACCACTCCCATGGCATCCGGCCTGATTACCAATTCATTGTGATCAGTGGCGTACCTGTCTGCTACCAGCTTTGCGTAGCGCAGCTCGTTAAAAGCCCCCTCCTTAAAACCTATGGAAAAAGTCCGGATCCTGCCTGTAGTGAGCTCCGCCATAAGCGCCACCACCGTTGCCGAATCGATCCCGCCGCTCAAAAAAGCACCCAAAGGCACATCGCTATATAGCCTTATTTTTACTGCCTCTTTTAACAGCCTCAAAAGTTCCCGAGCAGATTCTTCTTCATTGAGAAGCGTTTTATTCCGGTAATCCAGCTGCCAGTAACGGCTCACCCGCAGCAAGCCGTCTTTCAGAGTCAGCATATGCGCCGCGGGCAATTTTTTTATCTTTTCGAAAATAGAGCGCGGCGCCGGGATATAGCCATAGGCAAGATAATCCCCCAGGGCGCCATAATCGATGATTTTATCGATCAGGTTCGCAGAAAGCAAAGAGCCGATTTCTGAAGCAAAACAGAATATACCTTTTTCGAAAAAATAGAAGAACGGTTTTTTACCTACCCTGTCCCTTGCGGCAAAAACGATCTCTCGCTTCTTGTCCCAGATGAGAAATGCGAACATTCCTCTGAGCAGCCGCAGACACCCGTCTTTATCTTCTTCATAAAGATGCAGTATGACTTCCGAATCGGTGTCCGATTTAAACTTGTGCCCTTTTTCTTCGAGACCTTCGCGTAGTTCCCGGTAATTGTAAATCTCTCCGTTAAAAACGATCCAGACCGTATTGTCTTCATTGGACATCGGCTGATGAGCTTTGGCAGACAAATCTATGATGCTTAGCCTCCTGTGTCCCAGGCCGACATTGATCCTGCCGTGCTCTACAAAAATACCTTCATCGTCCGGCCCCCTGTGCTTTAGGGCGCAAGCCATCTTTCTCAGACGGTCCTCATCAATAATCCGGCTTCCACTATAGTCAATGATTCCGCAAATGCCGCACATATTTCTCCTTGCCTGTCTTCACGGAAAAAGAGAGATAATAACCGGCTTATAGACTTCGATTATCAGCTCTTCCGTAACTAAATCCCTGATCAACGGAATCTCGGACAGCAATTCCGCAAGTCCAAAGTCAACTCTTTCGACTTTAGAATTCAGGCTAAAATGGCACCTAAAATTAATGAATCCTGCGGCCTTGATGGCCGCAATCAGTTTTTTCCTGGATGAAAGCCCGATATGCTGATGGGCTTCCCCGTGGGTATGCGGGATGATTACCTTGAAAGGATTTTTTAACTTTAGCGTCCGGTTCAATTGTTTTATCAACCTGGCTGTACGCAGATACGTCAGATTAGGTGTTTTGATCAGTAATTTTCCGGAAGGCTTTATTACCCGCATCAACTCTTTCAGAGAAATTATCTTATCGTCATAATTAAGGTGTTCAAAAAAGTCCGAGGAAACAGCTTTATCGAAATAATTGTCCGGAAAAGGAAGATTTCTGGCGTCCCCGGCAATTGCCTTGCCGTTAATGGAAAATTCCTTCATATATTTATTTGCCTGCTCTACGGATTCAACGCAGAGATCAATCCCGGAAACTTCCGCCCCCAAAAGGCCGCAATATACCATTATTGCTCCGACTTCACAGCCAACATCGATAAGTTTATCTCCCTTTTCGATGTCCAAGAGGTGTAAAACCAGATCCTTATGCCTTAAGGCGCTGAGGTCGCGGTAGGCCTGAGTGTTTTTTTGATCCTGACCGAGAATATCTTCATTGCTTACGTAAAAATATCCCTTTAGCCATCCCCGTTCAGGATAGCGCTCTACTACATCGTATCCTTTGAATTTTTCCATATTCGATCCTTGCGTTTTTCGGCCTATTTGCTGCCGGAGGCGTTCTCTAGGACATTCAGAAACTTGGGAACGTTTGCTCTTAAAGAATACCTTTCTTCGACCGTACGGCGGCCGTTTTCCCCGATCATCCTTCTTAGCTCCGGGTTTTTTGCCAGCAGGATGAGTTTTTCCGTCCATTCGCCTTCATCGTTCGCCAAATAGCCGTTTACTCCGTCATTGATAATCTCTTTATTCATGCCGACCGCGGAACAGACACAGGGAATCCCTATGCTCATATACATTATCGCCTTAAACCCGCATTTACCTCGCGTCCATTCGTTGTCCGGCATTGGCATAATTCCGATATCGAAAGATGCCAGATCATCCATTTCTTCCTCCAGTAACCAGGGCTTAAAAACAATACTCCGGCCAAGGCTGCTTTCGTAGGACCCGCCGACAATCTTGATTAGGACATCGTTATTACTGCCGATGAGTTTTCGAAAAACGTTCTCCATTGGCTGAAGAAAGCCGGCAGTGGTCAATGATCCGATCCAGCCGATGACAATGCTATTACTGCGGCTTTTTTGACGCGGCAGGAACTTTTCCGTGTCGATCGGCGTAGGGATGATATTGATATTCTTATTATACAAGAGCGCGCAATCTCCCAGATAACGGTTTCCCGCTATTACCTGAGCACTGCCCTTGACCACCTCAGCAAACTTCTCCGGATACCTGAAATAACCGATAAAACTGTTTGAATCGCTTTTCGCCGGTAAGAATAAAGCGTCGTCGAAATCGAAAATAACCGGTTTTCCGGTCAAAATGACCATATTCTCAAAAAAAGCTCCGAAAATAGGATATGCCTCTCTGTGCACAAAAATGACATCGTAACCAAAAACACTAATTAGGTCTCCTAAGCGCAGAAGCGAACCGCGAAAAAAATAGAAGAGTTTTTTTAAAAAATGCCCTTTTTTGTAAAGTATGGAGAATCCCCGCCTGCACCAGAAAGAAGAAACCCGGAACCTTACTCCTTTCTCTTTCAGGAACGGTAGATATTGTTCAACACGATACCTGTTGCTTGCCCCTTCCCTTGGATAGGGAACAAAAAATAAAACCTTCATTGTTTTTTACCCGCTGCAGCCGGCAGGCATAAATCATCGAAAATCGCTTTATATAAAAGCGCCCCTTTCTCCAGGGAAAAGTTCCTAACCGCCAGCCGGCGGCACTCTTCTTTAAGCCGCGCATTATTATTTTTCAATTCGAAAAGTTCACTCAAAGACTTTTCATAACAGTTACCCTTAAATTCGCTAATTACCGCTCCCACGGCGTTTTTCCGTAAAACCATCTCCGTATCCCCAACACCAGAATTGATCACCACCGGTAATCCACAGGCAAGGTATTCCGCGAATTTTACCGGAGAACATGCCAGACGACTGAATGTCTGTTTATAGAAGATCAGGCCGGCATCGCAGAAAGAAAGAAATGCGGGAATCTGATTAAGCTCCGCTTCTCCCAGGGTAAAATCCCGCGAATGAATACCCATTTTTTTAAGCGTAAGCTCGATATATGAGCGGTCGCCGGGACTTAAAATCACCAAATGGGCATCCGTTTTCATTTTCTTTGCCGTTTTAAAAAAATCCAGCATTCCTTCAAGATTATACCATGTGCCCACCGAGCCGGTATAAATAAACAGGAATCTGTCGTCAAGTCCGCTTAAGAGCGGCGGCCTTACTTTAACCCCGGAGAAAGAAAAGAATTCCGTGTCCACGCAACATGGTATAACCCTAATCTTGGCCGCTTCTAGGGCGGGAAAATCTCCGGAATATAAAAGTATATCTTTTATTCTTTCGGTAAGCACTACTACTGCGCTGGAGCCTTTCAGGAGACGAGCCTCGATTGTTTTCCCTAGAGTGAACAGCAAAGCCCCCTTCTTAATGATCCCGCCTTCGGCATATTCGTCTACCATCATTCCGCGCATATCGAAAATAAACTTTCTTCCAAGGCAAAAACGCAGTAAAAAAGCTATTACCGCCGGTACATAACTTCTGGCATGCACGATATCAATTTTATCTTTTACGACGATGTACCCCGCATAAATAAACCCGCAGGCAATGTCCATAAAAGTCGAGATCACTGCCGGACGCTTATGATAGACCAGACGATACCAGCGGATATTGTGTGCTCTAAGCTCTGCGGATATCTTCCTATACCGCTGTTTATCCGCAAGGAATTTTTTCTTTTCAAAGGTTAAAATACTGAAAGATTTCCCCCTGTCCGAAAGTTTTTTCAAATAGGCTATCCCCTGCGAATATAACAGCGGCTCAAGGGCCCCATTATAGGAAATGAACAGCCCCCTCATAACACGCCTCCGCGAGAAATCTTTTTTTTGGAGTTACCGATATCCTGGCTCAGTCCGACCGCAGTAAAAATAAAAAATACAGGCCAAATCAACGCGCGGTGGCGGAAGAGCGTGCCTACATTTCCTTCCCCAAAAAAAGATAAGATCATCACCAGGATAAAGATCAAAATAAACAAGGATTCCTGCAGTCTGTAGCGTATGGAAAGCGCAACTCCTTTAAGCATGAAGAAAAACAAAACTATCCAAATAAGCATTTCCGCGGTCCCAAAAATATGTTTCAGCTTGGTAACCGCCCATGGAAAAGGAGCAAATAATATGTAAAGGAGGAACCCCGGGGCATTAAGGACGAAGGTTAACGGGGTAGAAATATCGGCGTCGGGTAAAAATGCCGTTTCCGCAGCCCAAAGCCTCACCTGATGCGCCTGATTCAATGCCTCGAAGACAGAACAGGAAGGAAAACCGATATAATTGTTGAATAGCCTGCTCACCGAATGCCATTTTAGAAATACCAGTAAAAAACTCAAACCAAGGATTATCAGGATGTATCTTTTTTTTCTACTGCAATAGTTTACCGCCAGCGATATAAATCCGGCAAATATAACTACTACGGCGATCGAGCTGCGGATCTTATAAATCAGCGCAACGGACAATCCCAGCAGCACCCAATAAAAAATCAACCCGGGCGAATTCTTCAATTTATTTATCAGCCAAAAAATAAAGAACGCCAGAAAAATAGTGATCGGTTCTTTAAGGTTTTGCGTTGACCAAAGGATCAAAGAAGGCCAAAAGGCGCAAAGACCGGAGGCGATCAAAGCGCTGCGCCGGCCAAAGATATCCCGGGTAATAAAATAAATCAGGATTACCGTCAGGCTGCCGAAAACGCAATTTAAAAAAAGTGTCATCAGGTAGTATTCCCCGATAAAATAGTAAAGAAATGCAACCAGATACGTGTAATTCAGGTCGCCTGCCCAAGGCATCCACCACAGGCTGTTGGGCCCGGGGAGATAACCGGTTTCTTTCCACGCGGAAACAATACTGCTGGCATTCAGGGCATAACCGTAATCATCGGCCCCCAGAAAAAAGATATTTCCCTTGCCGCGGTAAGCCAGCCAGGCAAGCAGCAGGCATAACAATATACGCAAGGCAAAGCCGGAATAAAATATCTTCAAAACGGCTGCCGGGCGGTCTTTTTCATACAGCTTCACCATGGCAACCCCGAAGAGAAACCCTAAAAACGCTATTAACCCGGGGACCAAAAGGGCCGGCGGGACAAAAAACAATACTCCTATAAGGACACCGGCAAAAACGATCTTCAACCTTTTATTTTCTTGCGGCATAGCCTGACCTGATCCTTAAATAATAGTGGTAAACGGCATAAGCTGACAAAATGATCAAAAAAGGCATGATCAGCGTCCTGTATCTGATACAGCTCCTGATCAACACGGAAACAAAGTTAAAATTAAAAATGATCAAAGCGAACAGTAAGGCGTAAGAAAACCGGCTTGCGGCCAGCAGGAATAACCCGATGGCCCCCAGGATAATCAGCGGTCCGTCGGTAAAAAGCATGACCAGGATATGCTTGAAATTATAGGAATCCGGAAGGTCCGTGGTGTGAGGAAAGAACCTCCAGAAACGCAGGAATCTTCCGGCCAAGAGCTTACGATACTCCGCGGGATGGCTCTTAATAAACTTCAACCCTTTGTTGTAATAATGCCTGTCGATCTGGACCTCTGACAATCCTGCGACTTCTTGGGAAGAAAGGCCTAAAACATAAAAATCCCCTCCCCCCTTGGTCAATACCTCCGGGTTGTGCGTGGCGTAAAAAGTCATTCCACCTTCCGTAGAGGCAAGGACTATTTTTTTATGCAGTGCGTAATTGCGGATCACCCATGGGGCAATCAGCAGCCCGGCGGCAACAACCATGATCAATGCCTGACGCAGGGCCCGCCGTTTGTCCTTTTGAGTAAAGAATACCCAAAATGCCAGTAAGGGGATGAGCCCGTAGGCCATTGAACGTGTCATTGCCAATGCCCCCAGGAACACCCCGCTGAGCAAGGCATTAAAAAGGTACCCCCCTTTATTCCTTAAAAGAAAATAAACCGCCAGGAGCAACAAAAGGATCGCCAATGATTCAGGGGTAATTTTACCGTTCCAGTAGATAAAAGGCGGATAAAAAACAGCTGTCAGCATGGCCAATAAAGCGGGTTTTTTACCGAAGATCATCTTTGCGATCAGATAGATCAGGATGCAACCCAAACTGCTGAACAGGGAAAGCATGATTTCTACCGGCAACAGGGCGGGTCCAAAAACCAGTATTGAACCGGCAAGAAAAAATGGAAAAACCCAGGGCCGCGCAGAAACAAAATCACTCACCCCCACCCACATCGAGTAACCGTTCCCGGAAACGATGTTCTCGGCGATCTCCCAGCCCTCTTCATCCCAACAGCCTATTTCCTGGCTCCCCAGGGAATAAACATAAATGACGCGGATGGCTAGGGCAACCAGAAAAAGCAAAAATACGATTTTATTATCTTTCATTTTTAATAAACCCGTAATTATGATCCGCTTTAAAAATATCATTAAAACCGATGACCAGGGTTCCTTCCTGGGGCAGGCTGACCATCGCTTTTCTGATCCGCCGGTAATTCTCTTGCGCGATAACCTCAAAATTGACCTGTCCATCCGGAGTAAAATTAAGCGGCCCCTTTGCCACAAAGACCGGCTTGTCAATATGATCAACGGCCAGGTTAACCATGCTCACCAACCCCCTGTCTTCCAGGGCCTGGGCGCCAAAATAGGTGTTCAACAGGTTAAAATCGCGTTCGACAAAGGTAAACTTGATCTTGTCGGAAAAACTTTTGTTGTCAAAAACTATCCGTTGGGACGCCAGAAGTTTGTCCTTATTGGCTTTCAGGCTGTCGTAAATCGCCCGGTTGATCCGGCAGGAAACCACCTGGGCCCAGGAATTCCCCTGAGAAACGATTAAAAATAAACCAGTAATAACCAACAACAACGGTTTCCAAAAACTGCCGAGTTTTGAAAACCACCAAATAGCCAGGATTACTATGCCAATTGAAGGCAGGACCAAGTGCCTGCCTCCGATCCCCCCGCTCCTGCTCAAAAATAGCGGTGCAATAAAAAAAATAGCTGCCGCGATCGCAAATAAAATTTGTTTACCGCTGATTTTAAGCCGGTTATCTTTAAGTAATTTTTTTAAAATATAGAGAGCTGCAATATCAAATATAAGAAATACAAAAAATAGCCACTTCGGGACCAAAACGAAAAAAAGATAAAAACCGTAAATCAGGCTTCTTAAAAGATACCGACCCGCATAATGATGTAACAATTCCACAAAAGCCAACGGCACGCCGGTTAAAGAAAAGGCATGCTGACTGACTGATTGATTAAGCACCGGCATAATATAAAAGCGGCAGGCCAAGTAGATGATTTCTGCGGCAAAAAACGGTACCAGGTACTTTATCAAGTTATTCCTTTTCAGGCAAAAACAATAGGCCATCAAAACAAACGGTTCAAAAAATCCTACCTCATACCAGAAAATCACCAGCAAATAGCTGAAAAATGACAAATAGAGAAATGCTTTCTTCTTACTATTAATAAATTTAATAAAAAAACCGGTGCTAAAAATATAAATCCCTATTGCCGTATTCATATTGAGAAAGATCAGGCTGTGGTAAATTTCCAGGACATTCGGTAAAATGGAAAAAAGCAAAGCTCCGATAAAAGCGGTAAAAGAATCATTGAATAACTGAAAGACAAGATAATAAAAACCAAATGCAATAAAAAGGACGGAAAGGAAAAGAAGAATTAATGCCAATGTTGAATTTTCACCGATTAATTTACCTTGCAGCATAAGAAATATATAATTAATTGGCCGGTCGCTTATCTTAAACATATTTTCGGGAATTTGGTTGAGTTCCAAATTTCGCGAAGTAAGTAAATAGACGTAATCATCGGGGGCAATAGAGGACCTTTCAAATGGTACAAAATGGGCAATAAATATAAAGATAACAAGTGTAATGATATACTGCTTATTAATCATACCTAAGTTTCCTGTCGAATTCTTCATCCAAATCTCTTTCGCAATTTAGTAAAAATAAGCTTTTTTCCATCTGCAGACATGGCCGATAGAATCCGCACTATTCCTTCTCCACAGATAACTTCCGGCATATTATCTTTTAAATTCCAAATCTTTCCCGGGTGCCTTTCCACAAAATTGATATCATTTACCGCAATAACCTTATCTACTACGATTTCTTCCTGCTCATACATTGTCTTTGCCCCGAGATATGGCCAGCTAAGCGCGTCGACGAACCGTGCTATTTTTTTAGCAGGCCAACTCCAATCAATCAAATAATCAAATTTATCACGCCACAAACTATAAGAAGCAAAATTATTATTTTGTTTATAGTACTTCAATTTTCCCAGCTGAGACTTTCTGAGTATATCCCGGGCTATCTGCACGTAGCAAAAAGCTAACTGATCATAGGCATCTTTAATCCTTAAGGGGTATTTAACAGTTAAGGCGGTCTGGGCACATATCGGGCCAGCGTCCCTTTGTGTATGCGGTTTCAATGCGGTTACGCCGATCCTATTATTACCCAAGATCAAGGCGTTTACGGTTGGAGCAAAACCCCTGAATTTAGGAAGCAAAGAGTCGTGAAAAACTATAATTCTATCGTCTATCTTATCAAGAAGATACTGCCAGCCAACGATGAAAATTAAATCCGCCTTTAGACAGCCCATATCCAGATCCCTCTTTTCAAAAAAATTATATTTTTCCTTTCTGCATAACTTCCTGATAAAATCATAAGAATTATCAAGCGTGCCTTCTGTTGCGTATGAAACGACACAAGCAACCTTGCACTCTTTATGGATAATTTTCAGAAAATTATACCCTTTGTACCCAGCGATTAAAAAAGCTATTTTTTTCATAAGCCGATTTTCTCCGATATTATGTACAGGGGTCTCTTTTTTATTTCATAAAAGGCCTTCCCCAGATAGAGTCCGATTATCCCAAGAACAGTGATGATTATTCCTCCTATAAAATATAAAGAAACGATTAAGCTTGCCCATCCCATAATTGGGATCCCAAAGAAAATTTTCCGGTAGATTACGTATATCCCGACCAAAAAAGAAAGAAAAGAAATTATAAAACCAAAGGTAATAGATAGCCTGAGCGGTTTATCGGAGTAGGCTACAATAGTATCTATGGCTAATTTACACAATGAACGGAAATTATATGAGCTCTTTCCGCTAAAACGCTGTTTAAATTCTACATCGATATAGGCCGTGGGATACCCCATCCAGTCAACCAATCCTCCAAAAAACCTCAAATTTTCTCTCATTAAGCGAAAGTTTTCAACGACATTCCTCGACATAATCCTAAAATTCCTGATTCTGTAATCATAATGAATATCGGCCAGATAATTCAGGAATCTGTAAAACAAAATAGCTGAGCACCTTTTCAGAAAAAAATCATTTCGTCTGACCCTTCTGGCTATAACCATCTCAAAGCCATCTTTAGCTTTTTCGTATAACCTAGTTATATCCTCCGGCTTATCCTGGAGGTCGCAATCCATGACAACCACCCAGTCTCCTTTGGCGTAATCTAAACCGGCAGTAATCCCGTAATGCTGCCCAAAATTTCTACTAAACTTTATTCCTTTAAAATGCGGATCACTTTTGACTATTTGCTCAATAAGCTTCCAGGAATCATCCTTCCCCCCATCTTCAATTAATATAACTTCATAGGAATTAATTCCTGTAAGAGATTCTTTTAGGCGCGAGCAAAGTTCATTGAGACACTTCTCTGCATTGTAAACCGGGACGACCACAGAAATAACTGGCATATACGCTCCTTTTATTGCTCAAGGGTCATTAAAGCTAAATCGGCCATTTTCCGGATTTCTTTTTTTCTTAAACCAATCCACAATGGTAACCTAATTATCCTTTTGCTTATATCAAGGGTATTGCTTAATTTTCCAACACTGCGGGAGAACTTCAAACCCGCCTTTGAATTATGCAGTGGTACGTAATGAAAAATAGCCTGGTATCCCTTATCTCGCAGATGTTTCAGCACTAAAGCGCGCTTCCTGTGTGTCGCAACCAGAATATAATACATATGGGCGTTGTGCCTGCAGTTTCTGGGAATAACCGGACGCCGCAGAATTCTGTCAGCCTCTGGCTCTTTAAACATGGCGTGATACTGTTCCCAAATATCCAAGCGCGAACTCCTGATGAGGTACTCAGAAGTCATTTGGGCCCAAAGGAAAGCTGCATTAATCTCGCTGGGTAAAAATGACGAACCTATGTCAACCCAGGAGTACTTATTGACCTCCCCCCTGAAAAACTTGCTCCGGTTGGTGCCTTTTTCCCTGATAATTTCTGCCCGTTCCATATAATTTTTATCATTAATCAACAGCGCTCCGCCTTCTCCGCAATGGATATTTTTTGTCTCGTGAAAGCTTATTATGGCAAAATGGCCAAAGCTGCCCAGGGGCTTGTTATTATACATGCTCGAAAGGGCATGGGCCGCATCTTCAATGACCAAAAGATTATACTCCTTCGCAATCTTCATTATGGTTTCCATTTCACAGCCTATTCCTGCGTAGTGTACGGGCACTATGGCTTTAGTCTTTTTGGTTATGGCCTTCTTTAACTGTCTTTCATCCAAATTCAAAGTATCTGGCCTAATATCAATAAAAACAGGAATAGCCCCCCTTAATACAAAAGCATTTGCCGTAGAAGTGAAAGTAAAAGAAGGCATAATCACTTCATCACCGGGACGAATATCTGCCAGGATTGCCGCCATCTCCAAGGCCGCCGTTCCAGAATGGGTAAGCAAGGCCCCCTGGCAACCAATTTTATTCACTAGCCATTGATTACACTTTTTTGTAAAAAACCCGTCACCGGAAAGTTGGCCGAATTTTACCGCTTGACTGATATATTTAGTCTCCTTGCCAGTAATATACGGCCGATTAAAAGGTATTTTCATCTTATGCCCTCATTTCCGTTCATTTACTTAGTACATTCAATAATCAGATGATTATAGGGTATATTAAGCATGTCATCGCGCAATTCCGTCTTAACGCCAGAGAAAACCTTTGATGCAAGATTTACGTATTCTTCCCGGTTCCTGACAAATTTACCGCGGTCCTTTGAAAGAATAAAACGTATTAACCGGTGCTGATTTTTAGTGTAACATCCGTCAATAGTTAACATCCTCCCGCCTTTTTTTAAGCCCGCAAAGGCAAGTTTGAATAAATCTACCGCTTCCCGATCATTTAGATGATGCATTACCCCATTGGCCATAATTAAGTCGAATAAGGGCAAGGTTTCAATTATATTCATGTCAATATTCGAACAAAAGAAATTACCGACTTTTGAATAATTTTCCTTAGCTGATTTAATATACTGTGCGTTTATATCAAAACCCGTATAAATAACTCCCGTTAAGAATTTCAAAATGTCAGCTGGCCCGCAGCCAACATCCAATATCTTATCGCCTTCCCGGGGCCTTAAGTAATTAGAAACAAATAACGCATGTGCCTTTCCGCCCCCGACAATATTATAAAATAACCTGTAAAACAGCGGGGAATCCAATAAATACCTCATTTTGTTATTCCTTTGAGCAAACGACTTTCGGAAATTAATTTGTAGTTAATTATAAAAACGTTATTAATAGGCTGAGTCATACTTATATTATTAATTTTCCGATATTCCACTATTTGCGGTATGGCAAATGCTAACGTATCAGCGAATTTTTTAGGAGATTCGCTTGCCAGATATACTTCAATATTTTTATTTTCAGTGGCTAAGAAAACCATTCCCTTGATACCTTCGTAATGAAACATATTGGCACCGTAATATGTCTCAAAGAGATTGGATTGGTTCCCGAATAAACTATGTGGAATGTTTTTCGCTAAACTATTAACATCTACAATGACAACTTCTTTATTTTTTATAGTCTCTCTATTTTCTTTGATTACCCCGAAGATTGCGGCGTTTATTCTGCAAGACACTACTTGAGCCCAGGAATTTCCCTGGGAAACTAAAAGACATAGAAAAATAATACATATAGATGGAACCAGCCATTTGTTTCGCATCTTTTCAAAAATATTAACCAGTATGATTGATACACCGATACTTGGCATGATTAGATATCTGCTGGCTATACCAAAGTTTTTATTCATAAGAAACGGCAAAATAAAAATAATGAATAGAATTAAAGCATAAAGGTTGCTCTTATTTCTTTTTACTGCCCCCGGGTAACTTACCATCATACGTATAATAGTAAACAAGACAAAAACGTCAATAAAAATGATGGGGATCAACCATGAGGGGGATATTGTAAAAAATTTATAAATGCCATATATCATGCTTCTAGCTAAATACCTGCCGAAATAATGATTGAATACATCAATCAATGGCCTGATGGGCAATATCGCTAAATCTAGGTTATAGCCCGACATCCTCAATTGACTGGAGCCAAAGGAATTAGTGAAACGGTAAAACGTATATAAAATAACAGGGATCAAGTAATAAAAAGAATACCTGGTTTTATTTCTCTCATAAAATATGCAATAAAAGAACGCGGCAACTGGCAGAAAAAAACCGGCTTCATACCAAAATATACCGATTGTATACCCAAATATAGCTGAAAATAAAAATAATTTACGCTGGTTCTTGAGAAAATAAATAAACGCTATCAAGGATAAGATATAAATACTTACTACGATATTAATATTTAGAAAAATCAAAGTGTGGTAAATTTCCAATTTATTTGGCAGAAGGATGTAAAATAACGAGGCGAAAAAAGCGCTCATTTCATTTCCAAGTAGCAATAAAAATAACCAATATATGCAAATGAGTAGCAAAGTACTCGAAATCACTAACGAGATGAATCCAAGAGCGACATTTTCACCGATCAATTTTCCCTGAAGCATAAAAAAAGAATATATGATTGGGCGGTCAGGAACCTTAAACATTATTTTAGGTATTTGCTCAATCTCGACATTTTTTGACTGAGCCAAATAAAAATAATCATCGGAAGAAAAAGAGGCTCTCTCTAAAGGCAGAAAATGAGCGACCATATTCAGCAGAATCAGCAGGCTGACAAAGAACAGCTGTTTTTTATTCATAGCCTTAACCTCAAAAGGAAAAGTTGCTTAAAATTGGCCCAGATTGTCGCCGGATTATTTACTTTTGACCGACCGCAGACCCTGGGCTTCATCTCAATCGGGATACTGGTGATCTTATATCCGCGCTTTTTGGTCTTGATAATCAGCTCCATCAACACTGTCCACGGCCGGCCACCCGGGGAAAGCAGCTCGATTTTATCGAGCAATCGGCGCCTGAACATCAACACTCCCTGAAATTTAGGCATCGGCCCAAAAAGCAGAAAGAATAAGGCCTTCTCCACCCGCGAAAGGGCCCGGGAAAGCAGAGAATCGTTCCTTTTCGGCAGGTAACCCAGGACCATATCGTGCTCTTGGGCTAAAGGCAGGAACTTATCAAGCAGATCCGCGGAAAACTGCCCGTCCGCCGAATAAAAAGTAAGCAGGTCCTTGGTCGCCCTGGCAAAGGCGGTACGGTAACCCGTTCCCAGTCCGCAATTATTGCCGTGGTGTATGACCGAAACCCGCTCCAGATCGTGACTCAGGCGATCCGCGATTTTTCCGGTTTTATCCGTGCTCCCGTCATCAATAACCACCAGCTCAAAATCCCCGCCCTGTCTGGAAAGGGCCTTCCAGGCCTGCCTCGTCACCTGCTCCAGGGTGGCCTCTTCATTAAAAGCTAAAATAAAAAGACTGATACTTTGCATGCCGTCTATGGGTACAGATGGTAAAAATTAAAGGTTTCTCTTACCCGGAAACCCGCTTTTTCGTAAAATCTTTTTAACCCCGGGTGCTCGGACTCAAAATTAAGGATGATCCCCTTATTTTCAGATTGTAATCTTTTATGCGCCTCTTTGATCAGGCTCATTCCAATACCGTGCTTGCGCTCACCCTTTTTAACCACGATCATATCAACAAAACCATATCTTTCTCCAAGGAAATCCCTTTGGTCATAAGCGATAAAGCCGGCGATCCTCCCCTTCCGGCAGGCAACCAGGCAGGTATCCACCCGGCCGGATAGATCATTCATCGCCCATTGATAGTAAAGCCGCTTGACCTTATTTTTATCCAGGCGAGATTCTCTTAAAAGCCGGTTCTTATATCCGCTTGCCATGATCGCACAGATATCCTTAAATTCATTTTTTTTAGGCTCACGGATGAGCATGCCCTTGGGTTCGAAAGATATTTTTTCTTTAAAAGAAAGCCGCGCGTTAAGGGTCCGCGAGATCAAACGGGCCTTATTTTTTTTTAGCGCAAAGATAAGCGGCCGGCCGCCCACCGGGTCCCTGAAGAAGATTATCTTTACTCCGGCCGATCTGCAACGCCTGAGTAGGTCTTTGATCAGGTTATCGTAAAGCGAGGAACGCTTTAGGGTATTTTTTCGGGTCGCGATAAAAAGCATCCTGGCGGCCTTTACCCCCAGGAGCCGGCTGTCCCAACCAAGCAGCTGATATGCCAAAACCCCGGATAAGGGCTTTTTGCCTTGTCCGGGAAAGATAACGTATTCTTGCCCGCTTAAGGGAGATACCTTTCCCCCAAAGTAATTCTTTAAGGCAAGAGCTTCCTGGGATTCCCGCAAGAATACCCGCACGGCGCTTTCAGTTAATTTTCCTTTTGCTTCAGGCATTCGCGGATTCCTTGTTTTTCCTGAACCATTCGATGGTCTTTTCAATGCCTTCTTCAATCCCTATCTTCGCCTTGAAATCAAGTATCTTCTCGGCTTTAGAGACATCGGGAAGCCTCCTGGATATATCTTCGTAGCCGCTGCCGTAAATCTCCTCCGGCTGGATATGCACGATCTCGGATTTCGAACCGGTAACTTTTTTAATGATCTTTGCCAGTTCCAGAATAGTAATTTCCTTGGAATCTCCGATATTAAAAATCTGTCCTTCCGCTTCTTTTAAGACCGCGCATTTAACCAATCCCTTGATTACGTCTTCGACATAGGTAAAACACCTGGTCTGTTTGCCGTCACCGATAACCGTGATCTGCTTATTGGCCAATGCCTGGACAATAAAACGCGACATTACCCTGCCGCTGCCCTCGATATCAAGCTTTGGCCCATAGGCGTTAAAAAAACGAACGATACTCATGGGAAGCCCCTGGCGGTGATACCCGATCAGCATATATTCCCCCAGGGCCTTGGTCGAGGAATAAACCCAGCGGTCTACGCTAGTCGGCCCCAGTAATCTGTCGTCGTCTTCTTTAAAGGGCACATTCGGGCTTTTACCATAGATCTCGGAAGTCGAGGTAAAAATGACCTTTTTCTTGTATTTAAAGGCCAGGGAAGCCACATTTTTTGTTCCGTCGACATTTATGCTGATGACCTTGAGAATGTCCCCGATAATGTTCTCTACACCTACTGCCGCGGCCAAGTGATACACCAGGTCGCACTTTTTTATGAGAATCTCCAGCGCCGCCTCTTCCAGGATCGAACTTTCAAAAAAATTAAAGTTTTTATGACTTTCGAATTCCCCGATATTATTCTTGTTGCCCCTGAGCATAATATCAAGCCCATAGACCTCATTTCCTTCTTTAAGCAGCTTTTCCGCAAGATGCGCGCCGATAAAACCCGCGACCCCCGTGATCAATATCCTCATGTCAGCGTCCTTTCATTAGCTTTAACGTTCCTGTAATAATAAGCATTGATCTTCCTTTTTGCCGATCTTAACGCATTATATCCTTTCCGAAAAAGAATTAACCTGGCAAAAACCCGCAGGATATCACCGTAAGCGAAAAAATTGACTAATCTGCCGAAAAATATCTCAGTGGGCGTAAAATGCGAGTTAATTACAGACCGGGTTTCTTTACCTGAATCCAGCTCATTTTTGGAATGTCCCCCTTCCTGAAAAATAGATAAGGTTTCACCGAGGTAGCCCGCTTTTAACCCGCACCCGTATATCCCCCTTAGGGCCCAATCGTAATCGGCGGCTGACTTATAACGCAGGTCAAAAAAGCCCGCTTTATCAAAACAGCTTCTCTTGTAAAAAGTAGAAGGGTGGCCCAGCGGCCCTCTTAAAAAGAACCTTTTCTTAAGCACTCGCGGGAACTTAACCAGATACACCTGGGCCCCGTCCGGACTGGTATTAAGGATATTGCCATAGACCAGGTCAAGATCATGCCGCGCGAAATAGCGTACGACACCGGCTACCGATTCCGGCGAATAAAATTGGTCGTCGGAATTAAGCAGACAGATTATCTCTCCTTTTGACAACCTGATCCCTTTATTCTGGGCGTCATAGATCCCCTGATCCGGCTCGCTGACCAGACGGCCGATCCGTTCACGATATTTTTCTATGATCCGCGGCGTTGCGTCAGTTGAGCAGGCGTCAACAATGATATATTCGATCTTTGGATATTTTTGCGCGAAAACGCTGCGCATCGCCCTTTCCAGGTATCTCTGGGCGTTAAAACAAACCGTAATTACCGAAACCAAAGGCAGATAATCGCTTTTTTTATCCATACCTAACCGCCTAATATGCTGTAATAGAGTTCAAAGGTCTGATGCGCGGTTTTTTCCCAGGTAAATTCCCTGGCCCTGGCCAATCCCAGCTCCCGCAACCTGGATCTTTCCTCAGGATCATTCATTAATTTCCGCATTGCCGAAGCCAGTTCATCCGGATCATCCGGAAAAAACATGGCGGCTGCCCCCCCGGCAACTTCCGGTAAAGAGGAAGTATTTGAAGCGATCACCGGACAGCCTAAAGACATCGCTTCGACTACCGGTAGTCCGAACCCCTCGTAAGCCGAAGGATAAACCAGAAATCCTGCATTCATATACTGTTCTGCCAATGCCTGGTCATCTCCGTCAATTTGCAGCACGTTGGCGCCCAGCCCTTTTTGCTCGATTGCCAGTTTCTCCTCTTTTGAAAAAGCCCCTCCTCCAAAACAAACCAGGGCGGAATCACTCGCGATTCCGCTGCGGTAAAATGCCTCCAGTAAAGTAGGGAAATTCTTATAACCGCCCCTTGCGCCGACAAAAAGGACAAAAGACCTTTGCACGGTTGCCCCTGTCTGAGGCATGATTTTCCCTCCTACCTTGGACACACCCAGGTATATTACCGAGGTTTTTTCCTTGGAAACGGGATATATCTTAAGCAGGTCTTTTCGGGTATTTTCGGATATGCAGATAATATGGTCCGCGTCCTGGATGCATTTTTTCTTCACTGCGATGTCATTCTGAAAATTCTTATTTTTAGATAGAAATAATTCATGGATCATGTCGAAAACAGTAATCACGGTCTTTACCCCCTGCCGTTTTTTGACCGCATCAGAATAATAAGTAGGGTGATACAGCTGGGTTTTACCGAAAGAAAAAATTATATCCAGCATGGATGAACTCAGTCCCGCAAGCCTCCCTTTGGCAACATCCACCGTCCGCACCGCTACCCCCTCATGGTTCTTTGTCCTCTGGATCAATTCGGAAAAATACCTTGAGACACCGCCGTATTGTTGTAATTTGAAAATCAGGTTATCGTAAGCGATGCGCATGTCATTACAGGATGCACGAAGCAGCCCCAACCTCCCTTTCTTTTGCCGCGGCAAAAATATCGTTGTCGCGGCGGTGAAATACGCAGATATCGCAATATTTTTTCCCCTGGTGGCCCGAAAACTCATTGTGCAGGTCCCTGATCAGGGATTCTTGAGCAGTCCGCAAGGAAAACAAAAATTTCCCGAAATTATCATAAACCAGCATTTGTTCATAACCAATATCACTAAGCTGCCGAAAAATTGATATTCCGTCGTCGTTATGTTCTGCCAGGAAATAAGGGTCATATTCAAAAAACAGGACGGGTTTCGCTCTGGCGAGCAAATCGGCCGCGCCCCGGATCACTTTACAGTCATAACCGTCGGTATCGATCTTGATCATCCGCGGATCAATGAAACGCTGATCAGGGCCGATCAGGTCCGGCAGCCTGCCGATGCGCACAAGCGGATCCTCCTGCGGGGTATCGCTAAGATGCGCCGTTCCGTCATGGCGCTTTGCGGCCGCGGACAAACAGGTATTTTCCTCTCCGGCGTAGGCGCGCAGCAGCTTGACGTTGGCAAACTGCCC
The DNA here is from genome assembly GCA_028716305.1 of Candidatus Omnitrophota bacterium. Lineage (GTDB taxonomy): Bacteria > Omnitrophota > Gorgyraeia > Gygaellales > Profunditerraquicolaceae > JAQUQA01. The sequence goes on from JAQUQA010000001.1 coordinate 19,310, forward strand.
GGCGTTACGCTTAAGTATGCCGAAAAACAGCTCATCCCCTTCTATGCAAAGCACCGGAAAATCACCAATTTTTCTCAATAAGGCCAGGGAATCCCCGATATTCGCCCCTACGTCGATAAGCGTAAAGTCAGGATATTTATTCCTGGTTATCTTGGTGATCCTGGCCAGATTCGCGCAATAACCGGGAAATTCCTTTAAATAAAAGGGCAGTTTATGAGAAAATGGCATCCGCATAGGAAAACCGTTGATCTCAAAGGTTACCAGTGGATCGACGATACTGGAAAGCTGCCGATATAAAAGATCCAGGAGCTTAGCTTTTATCCTGGCAGAGCCGTTTGCGGCGTGACTATTTATCCTGGCCCTATAGATATAACCATATAATCTGTTCATCATTTTGCGATAGCGATTTATTTGACCACTAAAAGAAGTAAATTACAGTTTCCAAACCTGTCTTTGGGATGCCGGGGTAACGGCCCTTTAAAGATCCTTAAGGCCGCTAAAGGGTCTTTAAGCGTGAAATTCAACCCCTGGCTTTTCCACTCCCGCACGTAACGCTCAAAGTCACCTGGCCGGCGCTCCACGAAATACTCTTTATGCAAAAGTGTCAGCCCGGGATGCGCGATTATCCTTTGCTCCAGGGATTGCTCATCGTATAAACGCTGGAAAAATTTTTTTTCCTGCCCGTCCTGCGGGGCTTGAATGGCATAGGGGTCATTTTCCCGGTACTCCTCGCTGTATTGGCCATGCACCGGAAGGGTCAAAACGATCCTTCCTTGCGGCCTGACCACCCGGATAAATTCATCCATGGCTTTTCGATCCCCTTCACCCGGAATATGCTCCAAAACGCTTAGAGAGGTCAATATATCGATACTGCTCTTCTTAAAAGGCAGGGATTCGGCAAAGGTGTCCGGATAAAAATTGATCCGACTGCCATTACGCACGATCTTTGAAAGCGCTATTGATTCCTTCAGGTCAACCGGATCCGGGTTGATCACGTTGACCTGGAAATTCAGCTTCTCGGCCCCCCAGAGGAAGATCAATCTGGGTGAAGAAACATCGAGCCATCGCCCTGCGCGCATCTCTTTCAGGGCCCTGCCGGCAAAGTGAAATTCGAAAAACCTTACAATGCCCACGGGATTCAGGCCTAGTGTAGCCAGGCTCGCCTTTGGCAGCTTGCGTAAAAGGCCGCGGAAAAACAATTTTCTTCCAAAAAGATCGAATCCTACCCCTTTAAGCCGGCAGAGACAGGCACACCCCAGGCAAAAATATGAAACTATGGCGCCGCACGCGGCTAAAAATATGAAATTAACTTTTCTACGCAAGTTCGGCCTCGGCAAATTCAGGATACCGGTTGAGATCCCAGAACCGGATAAAATCCGGATCATCAATAAATTTATCGATAAGGGCGATAAAGGATTTCTTATCAAGTTCACTGCTTTGCTTACGTGCCTCCAGTATTTTTTGGAAAATACGTTCCGCAGAAAAAGTCTTTTGTTCGCAAAAATCAATCGTAGGGACGATCCCAAATGGATCAAGGAACCTCCCCGGGTCGATCAGCTCAAAGGTAAAATAAGCCAAAAGCTTGGCCATGACAACTTGTTCGTCCGAGAGCGGCTGCAGTGAATCGATCTCCATGAGCTGTTTCTTAAATTCTTCGGGGGTTTCCGGGTCAACCGTAAAACCAAATTTTGCATACCAACAGGGGCCTGCCAATAAACATGGGACACCGTAAGTAGAATATTCTAATCCCGCCGTCCCGGTACAGGTAACCAGCGCGTCGGCCAGATAACGTAAAGATGCCGTATTAAATGAAACCTCGGTACCCAGATAACGTAAATGTTTTTTTGGGCATTCGCTAAACAACCCCGGCAGGTCGACATCGTTCGCCGGATAATATTTGACATACGGGTGTTCCTTAAAGATCCAGTTGACCTTGTCGTTATTTACGGCGGCTTCAAAAATAGCCTTGAACCACTGATAATAATCACGATGGAGCAGTCTTCCGAAGATATGAGGAAAATCATTAAAGGCGTGCAACATGACGAAAATGTTCTTTTTTTGAGGATCGAGGCCAAAGCAAGCGCAAAAATCGTTTTTATCGCGGTATAGTTTTTTATCCTGGCTATAGGGCAGTCCAAGCCTTGCCTTGGGATCAAGGTTATTAAATCTTTTTGAAAGCACGGCTTCCGCCAGGGGCAGAAAACGCTCCTTTTGTTTTGCCATCAACTCAATATCTTTACGCTCCGGGGTCATATAGCAATCATAAAAACCGGTCTTAGCAGTATGCTTTCTTAAGGCGTCGGCTTTTTCCCAGACCTCGATCCCCTCTTGCCTAAGCAGCCTCAAGAACACCCCGCCACCGGTCCCGATCACATGTCCGGTAACGCCAAGAATGACCCGGTAGCGCTTTAGTACATCTTTAACTAGGCCTTTTACATAAAAGAAATCCCGCAGGGTCTTGAGCAATACCGGGTCCCGGGGGTTTCTTAAGGTGGCGTTTTTCTTATTGGCAAGATAGGCGTCATAAACCAGATCCCCGAACTTAATCCCTTCGGATTCAAAATCCAGGAGATCATCAGGGGTTTTAAAGTTAAAAGCAAGCAGGGCCTGCAGATAACTGTAAACCTTAAGCAAAAGATACTTGGGGCTGTCTTCATAAATAAATGAGGCCCGGGGAAACGAACTAAGTACCGCTTGCATATCTTTTTGCGAACGGGAAGGCAAAATGAATAATAACCCGGCATTCTTTCTTACCGCGGCAAAGGCGCCCAATTGGGCCAATCCCAGAAGGATCAACGGGTATTGTTCATTACGAATCAGGATATATGTCTTATGTGGGGTCCGGTCGGGGAAAAAACCATCCCAAAAAGAACAGTTATCCCTAATAAATTCTTTTTCTGAAGTTAGCGTATTTTTAAGCATTTTTAACTTTGCCAGCGGTGCAGCACGACAAATGTCTCTTTTATCCGGAACCCTTTTTTGATATAGAAATTTAAGGCTCCAAGATTACGAAATTGCGTACCAACCAGCAGCCCGGCCCGCTTTCTTGCGGCAGTACGCACGGCTGCTTCAATCAGGGCCGCTCCCGCCCCTTTTTCTTGAAAATCAGGGAGCACGGAAAGAAAGCATATTTCTAAATATCTCCGCAGATAAAGTTTTGATTTTTTTAATAAAAGCGCCCCGATAATTCTATCTTTATGCTTAGCCAGAAATATGGCATTATCGCCTTTGGGGACAAAATTTTTAAAAAGATTTATCCATACCCCCCTAGCTTTATTTTTAGGGATATGCGCGTCTTGATGGAACCGGGTAAAAGAAAAAGTACTCCCCAGCTCATTATAAGGTATACCGCGGGTGGTGCCGGATCCCATCTTTTTAACCTCGCAGATGCTCGCCCGCTTTTTAGAGGCTGCCAAATGACAGCTTTCCATTTCAAGGATCACTCCAGTATCGATATAATCAAATCCGCATTTAATCAACAGATTAAGAAATGTTGATTCTTCAGTTGAGGGGATCTTGGCAGTTATAAAAGAATCTGGCGGGAGGCCCTTTGCCAAGAATTCCCCTAAACCCTGAAAGTGGCTGCCGATTTTAGAATTCCTCCAGTCAAATAAATATGATACGACCCCGAAATAATCACTATCCCACGGTAAAAAAGTGAATTTGAATAAACAGTCGTTATGTCTTAAGATTAAGTCTTTCATTTATAAGATTCGGGATCTCGTCGCAGCGTAAAGCGAACTTTAACGGATGAATATTGCTGGAAAACAAGAATTGCTTCAGTTTGTTTTCGTCAATGCTCCTGCCCCCTAGATAGACAATGGCGTTCATCTTTTTAAACCACTTGCATCTGCGTTTTTGGTGTCCGTAAGTAGAAACTACCGCCGCCGGCAAATTCATCGCCATGGCCTCAAACAGTGAAAGCCCGCCCGCGCCGACAAAGGCATCCGCCCATAAATAATGCTTTTTCATCTCTAAAACGTTTTGATAGACCGAAATACGGTTGATATTCTTTCGGCGTAAGAAATCGAGAAGTTTTTTCCTGCATTTATCAGTATAACCGGCACCGAGGATAACCCGGATCCGCAACGATCCGGCCAGGCGTTCAAATAGTTCTACCGTTCTAAAGGTAAAATCCGATTTGTCGAAGCCACCAAAAAATACCAGTATATTCCTAAGGCATCGCGCCGGCTTAAATTTTCCGTTTAAAATCGCTGCTCGGAGCATATCCTTTTTTAAAACCACATATTCCGGGCCAAGTAAAAATTTCGTTTTGGGAAATTTTTCAGGAAGATACAGGCGATGGCTCTCCACGTCCCAATTTATTACAAGATCAAGATTATCCGGAATCCTCCCCCAGAAATCAATACAACCTTTTACCTGCGCTTGCACCTTTTTCAAATAATCAACCGGCCCATTTGTAACCTCAAAGAAAAAAGCATTAATAGCCTCCCGGTTAATGATCTGATTGATACGATCTACCTCTTGCCTTCGATCAAACCGCGGTGAAATAAAAAAACTATCCTTTATTTTATATTGATCCAGTATGCTTTGCGTCTGAGGGGTTTTCTTACAGATAAAATATTTCTTCCACCCCCGGAAATATTGCGAAAGATAAAGCAAAGAGTAAAGATCACCGGTACCGCTTTTTTCTCCTGCGTCTGCTCTAAATAGAATTTTATTCATGAAAAATCGCCCTCCAGGTCACAGGCGAACCTTTTTTAATGTTAACAGGGCTAAAGACCCTGAATTCCTTAAAAAATTCCATATATTTGGGATCTATTCCTCTTGGCTTTTTGCCTGGCCGCAATATCGCTAAATCGCCGCATTTGATCCTGCTATCCTTAAGAATATCATTTTTCGCATAAATCGCCATATAGCAGAAATCGCGCAAATAACGCTCGTATTCAAAAACTTTTTTCTCGGTGCTCCCGTAGAGCACCCGGTCGATCGGCGCCCCGCGGTTTTTTTTCTTTTCCGCCGTTCTAATCTCCCTGACCATTTGCTTAAGCTCCTCCGGTTCCAGCGCGAAGAAATGATCCGGCCCGGGCATTTGTTTGTCCAGGGTGATATGCTTTTCGATTATCCCCGCCCCCAGATACACCGCCTGGACCGCCGCCCGGGAAACCAGGGCGGTATGATCGGAAAAACCTGCCCCGCAGCCGGGAAAGGCCGATTTTAGCGTTTTGATGGCTCCCAGGTTGCATTGCTGCGGCGCTGCCGGGTATTTTAAGGTGCACTGTAAAAGCCAGATTTTATCGTGAAATTTATTGATACAGGCAACTGCCTCTTCGATCTCCGAAAGGGTTGCCGCGCCGGTTGAAACGATCAAAGGCAGCTTGAAGCGCGCGCAATGTTCGAGAAGCGGAATATTGGTTAAGGCGGTAGAGGCGATTTTGATTGCCCTCATTCCACGGGAGATCAAAAAATCCACCCCCTGCCGGTCAAAAACCGAAGCCAGAAAATCTATCCGCTTTTTTCGGCAATAATCGACAACCGGCCTTATCCAGGAAGGCGGCATCTCGAATGATTCCACCGCGGAATAAATATCGTAACTGTATTTCTTGTTTTTGTCCTGCCAATCCAGCTTTCCGGCGGAACGCGGATACAACCCGGCAGCCCGGAAATACTGGAACTTAACGCAGTCACATCCGGCTGCCGCGGAAACGTCGATCAGGCGCAAACAGTTATCCAGAGAACCGTTATGATTTATCCCGACCTCGGCAATAATATAGGTTTTATTCTTATGAATCATTTATTAAATCCGTTAAAAAACCTGCTGTCCTGATGCCACTTTTGAAAAAAGCGTTTTACCTGCCTGTAATCATCCTTATTTATCACGGGATTATCCGGTATTTTTGTTTTTTTAGCCAGCACGCACATTAAAAGCGCGTCATTAAGATAGGAGTTCACAAATTCCGGCTTAAAACCGCAGATACGCAGAAGATTGCATAAACTGTTACGGCTGAATCTCGAAGGGTGGGCGTCAACCGGGTTACTGCTAAGATACAAGTCAAGCGGCTTGGCAAAAGGTACCAGGATCCTGCTGCCTGTGGCAACCAAAAGATACCCTCCCGGCTTCAGTAATTCCCTGGCCCCTAAAACCAGCTCTTTGGGGGAAGTGGCATTCTCCAAGGTCCACATCATGGTAGCGATATCGGCAAATTCTTTTCCGTTACCGGCGCAAGCCAGGTACTCTTCCAGGGTCCCGCAAAAAGAAGCGACCTTCTGCCCGGCCAGAAGCCGGCAGTTGTTCGCGGAAGGCTCGATCCCGAAAACAGCAGCCTGGTAATTATTTTTAAGGATGTTCAGAAACTGTCCCTCCTCCGCTCCGATATCACAGACGGTTTTATTCTTTAACCCCAGTTTCTGGCGCAGGAATTCGGCAATATAAGTATGCCGCGCCAGCATCAACGGCGTGGCCGAAGTATAGGCCTTGCCAAAAAGCTCCTTTGACCAGACCTCGGCGATCTTATGAAAAGGACGGCGCATCCTCACGTAAATAAATCCGCAATTCTTGCAGATGTGTATCACCTGCCCATTGGTATAACGCCGGACAAAAGGAAGCTCGATTGCCTGATCGCCGGAACAAATATCACAGTTAAACATTCGGATGCCGGTTGCTAACGGGGATTTTTTTACCATGCTCAACCAATCCTTCCTACCATATTCAGGTTTCTCGCCAGGTGGTTGCGATAAATCAATTCCGGAGTGATAAAATCCAGGTTATCGGGGTTCTCCCCGAAATAAGGATCAAGAAAACTTAAGTAATTTTTTATTACGCCGATCTCGGTAATGATCGTCTCGTATTCCAAGACCTTTAACCCCGCCTTTCGAAAAAGTTCCGACAGGGTAAGGATACTGAAAAACTGGATATGCGAATGCCCTCCGAAAACTCCGGCTTTTTCATGCATGACCCTGTTGACTAAGGCGTCGATACAAGGCAGGGAAACGTAAATGACCCCCCGTTCTTTTAATAACTTACCGGCCTCTCTGACGATCAAAAGAGGGTCTCTTAGGTGTTCCAGGGTATTCAGCAGGAAGATGCAATCGAATTTCATACCCAGGTCTTTTTTTAGCGGGAAAAAATCTTCCGTGAAAGCGATCCCTTTGTCCTTGAGGATGCCGTGGCACCTCCTGTTGGGCTCGATCCCGAAAACCCTATGCCCCCTTTTCTTGGCCTCGCTCAAAAGCGTACCCGGGCCGCATCCCACATCGCAGATATCCGCCTTTTTTTCTCCCGCGAAATAAAGTCCGGCGATATCCAGGCTGTAAGCGGCTTCCAGGGCCTGCATCTTTATCTGATGCTCGCTCTCCAAAACGTTTTCCCAGGAATCCTCGCTGGACCAGAGTTTTTCGTATTCCGCCCGATTGAGGATCGGATTCACGTATACCAGGGAACAATTATTGCACTTTACATGAGGAAAACCGGACTTTACGAAGATGACGGTATGGTCAGCACTAGAGCACAGCGGGCAGTTACGCTTTTCGGAGAACTTCTCGAAGATCCTGCCGCTCTTTTTATCGATCCAGAGGTCATCATTATCTTCCCGGAACGCCATATGCTCCTGGCGCCGGGTCAAAAGATTGAACTGCCGGGTACCGTAGACGATACTGGCGTCAAACTCGTTCCTGCGCCTGACTCTTTCCTGAAAATCGATCTTCTCCATTTTTACTCCAAAGGGTATCTCAACTGCCACTTGCCTGATTCTTTTTTCCAAATCTCCGGGTTGCGGTGCTTATCCACGATTTCATTGAATTCCTTTTCGTTAAGATCCAGATACTCCAGTACCTCTTTCAGGAATAGACTAGGGTATTCATGGTCATATTTTCTTGCCAGCTTAAGCCCTTCTTCCCGGGTCAACTGCCGGTTCTGGATCATCCGGCTGGCATCTCTTACCGCCCTGCCAAAACCGAATTTTATGTATTGCAGATAATAATAGGCGTTATCAACCTTATCATCCAGGCTGTCAAAATCGGTAAAGGTGCCTTCGGTCCGACCTGCCGGACAGGTGTGAAAATCAAATTTATCCTTGATATAAAGGTAATTCTCATAACTGCTCCATTTAAAAAAATAACTGAAATACATGGCCTTTACCCCAGCCCGGCGGATCTTTTCCATATCCGGATAAATGTAGGGGTTTAAGTCGGATATTCCGATTTCTTCATCTACCCAGTTGCGGGGGTCATCTCCGATCTGGTGCTCGACTACTTCGGTAAAATCACGGATTTTTTTGCCTCCTGGCTTAAGACCTTTCCGCCGTATTCACTCTCTCCGTGCTCGGCGTAAAAAACCAGCGGAATATTAAAATCCACCGCGGTCTTTACCGGAATGACGTTGATCCCGGCATCCCAGGCAACTTTTTGATTTCCCCGCTCGATAAAGAACCGGCGCGCGAGCCTGCGATGCACCTTCTGGTTTGGCCGGAAAAAGATGTGGTCAAACCCCAGCCGGATCAAAGCCTCGCGGTTATGATTACCCACTTCATTGGGGATCTGCGGAGAAAATGTCACCAAAAGCGGGTTCATCCCAAATTCGAATTTCAGCTTGTAGGCTACCGCGCTGCTGTCTTTTCCCCCGCTCCAGGGAACAAGACAATCCCAATACCCGTTTTTGGAACGAAAAGGTTCGATCAGGCGCTGAAACTCTTCTTTTCTGGCCTGCCAGTCGAGATTAGCCCATTTTTCCTCGGCGTTCCTACAGGCATTACAGACACCGGATTCATCAAAGGTGATCCTGGGCCGGGAATTCGGCATCAGACACTTTTTGCAGTACGCAATTCTTCTTGCCGCTTCTGAAGAGTGTTTTATTTCGGCATTCCCCCTGGAAATATCCATCTTTTCTATCCCCTTACTTCAACTCCCGATTTTTTTAAATACTGCTTCGCGCTTTTGATGCTATTTTCGGTGAAATGGTAGATATTTGTGGTGGCCCCGGCCTGCACCTTGCCGATTAAAAAACCATCGACAAAATCCTGCCATTTGCCCGCGCCACCGCAGGCGATCACCGGAATATCCACCGCATCAGCGACTAAGCGGTTAAGCCGGTTATCGTACCCTTCAAGAGAGCCGTCTTTTTCGATCGAAGTGATCATGATCTCTCCGGCCCCCAGCTCTTGGGCCTTTTTTGCCCAGCTAACCGGATCCAGCCCCGTAGGCCGGGTGCCGAATTCGCTATAAACTTCATAATTGCCGCTGCCGTTCTCCCTGGTATCGATCGATACCAATACGCACTGTGAACCGAACAGCCTGGCCGCTTCGCTGATAAACTCCGGACGGTTTAACGCCTGGTAATTTATCGCCACCTTATCCGCCCCCAGGCAAAGCAGCTTTCGGAAATCCTCGATATCCCTTACCCCTCCCCCTGCCGTCAACGGGACAAAACAGCGTTCGGCAAAATCGCTGACCACGGAAAAGAAATTCTCCTTTTTTCCGGCGCCCGGCCGGGTGATATCCAGCACAACGATCTCGTCAACCGACCAGGCATCGACAAAATTAAGCGTATAGCGGTAATCCGGCTGAAAGACCTTTGTCCGGAACAATACCCCATCGTTAAACGTTAATACGGTAATTACCCGTTTTCTCAGCATGGTTTTTAAGATTTTTTTAAAAAGTTATCCAGTAATTTCAAACCCGCGAGCTGGCTTTTCTCCGGATGAAATTGCGTCGCGTAAATGTTATCCTGCTGGATCACGGCGCTGAAGCGGACACCGTATTCCGACTCTCCAAAGACAATACCCGAGTCATCCGGCCGCAGATAGAAACTGTGCACGTAATAAAAAAGGTCTTCTTTTTCGACCCCATCAAAGAGAATACTGCTTTTTTTCTGAAAAAGATCGTTCCACCCCACGTGCGGGACAGGCAAACCCTGCTCGGGTAACCTGACTACCGAGGCGGGGATCCAGCCCAGGCCCTTATGCCGGCCAAACTCAAAACTTTCCCCGGCGAATAGCTGCGCCCCCAGGCAAATCCCCAGGATCGGCTTCTTTTCCCCGATCACCATCCGGCTAAGTACTTCTCTCAGGCCAAAGGCGGCCAGGTTATTCATTCCGTCCCCAAAAGCGCCTACACCCGGAAGGATCAGCTTATCCGCCTGCTCAAGCGCCGCATGGTCCCGGGTCACCATCGCCTCAAAACCCAGGCGCTTTACCGCCGCGTAAACCGACTTGAGATTACCTAACCCATAATCAACTATGGCAATCATCGCTATCAACCTTCGCCTATCTTTACGCCAAAGGCGCTTACCCAATCCTGAAAAGCCATATTCTTGTATTCGCTGCGGTCATATTTGCCGTTTTTCCCCCAGCCAAACCAGTGGTTTATCGGGGCGCTGAAACCCCGCTTATCCACCCTTTCGGCGATCTCTTTGGGAATGAATTTCTTTGCCACTTTTTTCAGGATCCACTTGGTTACGCCGTTTTTAATTTTGTATTTTGACGGCATACTGAAGGCAAACTGAATCAGGCGATAATCCAAAAAAGGAGAACGGTTTTCCACGGCAAAAGCCATGTTTATGCGGTCGGAAAACTGCAAGAGTTCCTGCATGGTAGTGTAAAAATCGGTTACTCCCATGGCGTGGATATGGTCGTGCCCCATCTTTGAAAAATAGAATCCGATATTTTCTTCCAGATACCTGCTTACTTCCTTGTCATAACGGTTCTCGCAGCGGTTGACGATCCGGGTATATCTTTCCACCGGTGACCCGTAGTAACGATCAACCAGGTAAGAGTACCTCTCCAGCGCTTTTAAATTCTTGATCTGTTCGTCATGGTGCAGAAGGTGATAACGGTGATACCCGGAGAAGATCTCATCTGCGCCGTCACCGGAAAGGACCACCTTGATATCCTTGATCGCCCTCTCTAAAAGCATCCAAAGGCTGAAACTCGTCCAGGTACATGGGGTATCAAGATGATAGATGATCTTTCGGCGGGTGCGCTCAAAGTCCGCCTGGGTCGGACGCACGATGATCAGGCGTTTATTAATTTTTTTGGCCACTAACTTTGCGTAATCCAGTTCATCATAATCGTTCTTGATATCAAAATGGCAGGTATAGAGATAATCAGGCTTGGCGATACAGGCTACCAGGGCGCTATCCACCCCTCCACTGACAAAAGTCCCGAAACGATGCACGCAATTCTTCGTCCTTAAGGTAATAGCGTCTACCAACAGGTCGGAAAGCCTGGACTCTATCTTCTTGAGGTTATCCGGTAGATAAATCAGATTGTCCCAGACCTTCCAGTAGGCGTGCTTGGTCAAGCGGCCCTGGCGATCGATTTTCAGGTACTCTCCCGGTAAAAGGCAATAAATATCCTTAAAAAGCGTCTCTTCCCCGGTATTGAATTCATAGGCATGATAAGATATGCAATCTTTGTTTAATGCCGGAGTGATTACCTCCAGGAGGGCCTTGATCTCGCTGGCAAAGGCAAAGAACTTGTCGTTATTTACGTAATACAGTGGTTTTTCCCCTGCCTTGTCGCGGACGATATAAAGTTCTTCTTTCAGGGAATCATGCAGGGCAAAGGCAAACATACCATTGTAATCGGAAAAAGACTTAACCCCCTGATGCAGAAAATGGCTTAATACCGTTTCCGCGTCTGAAGAGCTGCTAAAGCGGTATTTTCCCCGGTAAAGCCCGCGGATCTGTTCGTGGTTATAGACTTCTCCGTTGTAAACTATAGCCGCGGTCTTATCTTTGTTCTCATAAGGGATCAGATGCTTCTCCTTATCGATAATGCTTAGGCGCACTGAGCCCAAAGCAAGGTCGCCCCGCAGATAAACCCCGGACTGGTCCGGCCCACGGTGCCCGATGCGTTCCAGCATCTTCTTTACCGTTTTTTCCGGCAAAACGGCGCCCTTTTTACGCAAGTAACCGGCTATTCCGCACATATGATTATTTTGCCAGGTTTAGCGTGCCGTCACCGACACGATGATACTTTATATTTTTTCCGAAATCCAGGCCATCCCAGATTCCGTAATTATCGATGACCAGCTTAGTATGTTTTTTAATTCTTTTTAACTCATTTTGCCTTAGTGTCTTATACTGGTTATGGTCACAGGCAACAACAATTACCTCAGCGTCGAAGACACTACCGGGAAAATCACTCACCTTTGCCCCTTTGACGTATTTATTTAATTCCGCGGAGGAACAAAACGGATCGTGTAAAATCACCTTTAATGAATTCTTCAAAAGGTATTCTGCCATGGTCACTGACGGAGAAAGTGTCAGGTCCTTCTGGTTCCCCTTATAGGTAACACCCAGTATGGCCACACTCTTATATGAGCTGCGGATGAGATACTCCGCATAGGTCAGCACCGAAGATATGTTGATATCCTGGAATTCCTTCAACAAGGTCAGGCTCTCCTGATTAGCGCTGCCTTCGATCAGGTAATCGATGGCAAAGGTCATTTTCGCCCCTCCCGTCCCGATATTCAACTTGCAATCATCAAAGTTCATGTTTCTGAAGATTGAACGGGAGATCTTCCCCAGGTCAACCCCGGGATAGCCGATGGCCAGCTGCCGCATAAAATCAATGGCCATCGCCTGGATCGCGGCAATGGAATTTACATAGATCTCGGCTTCCTTGACGCTGTTTAGGGCCACCACCGGCATTTCGAAATATGCGGAGAGTTTTCCAACCGCAGCCAGCCCTCTGGCATCGCAAGATGAAATGACCAGGCGGTCCTTTCCGGCCATAAAAGACTCGAAGCTCCAATCCGTCCTGAACATCGTGCCCAGATAATAATCCCTGCCCGGAAGCAGGTTTGCTTTTTTGAGCTTTTCAACAAAATTATTCTCGATATGCCCGGGGATAAAAGCCGATTCAAAGACGACCAAGGGGCGCGCCCCGCCTTTCTTAAGGTATTTAGCGAACAGATCGGCAAGCCTTGCCGCGATATTTTCCGATCCGATATTCTTGTGGCTCTCGGGGATGGTGATAATGTGCAAGAGGGTTCCAGCAAACATCTCTTTGGGGGTTTTCGCGATCTTAACTCTTTCATAATCCGGCTGGGGCAGATAACCCGATATTGACCAGACCGCCCGCTGGTTACGGTCCGGGTAATTCCTGTTCCGGAAGGCCTCTAGTTGGGGGGTTTTTAAATCAAAGGCATTTATTTTGAATCCGCTATTCTGCAATTTGCAGATAGTCGTGTAACCCAGATAACCTAAACCCCAAACAGAAACCGTCTTATTCAAAAATATATTCTCCTGGGCCATCTTAGCCTCCGCCTTTCAATACCTGATTGACATTATCGATCACATACTCCACGTCCTGGTCCGACATGCCGGGAAATAAAGGAATTGATACCGCCTCCCCGTATGCCTTATCCGCGACAGGAAACTTCTTTTTTGAGATCTTCTTGTAAAATGGATGCCGGTGCAAGGGGATAAAATGCACGCTGCAACCGATATTTCTCTCTTTAAGCTTACCGACAAATTCATCGCGGGGGATAATTTCTTTATCGATCCTGATCAGAAAAAGATGATAATTATGGAAATTTTCCTGCGAGTCTTCGGTGAACCTTATCCTTTTATCCAGGCCGCGCCTGTACATCCCGGCGATCTCTCTGCGGCGCAGGTTCATTTCTTCGAGTTTAGCCAGCTGCACCAGGCCGATTGCCGCGTGGATGCTGTCCATATTATATTTATAACCGAGTTCCTCGATTTCATAATACCAGCTGCCTTTTTGGGTATAGCGGTCAAAGGCGCGCTTATTTATCCCGAAATAGCTCAGCTTTCTGATTTTTTCGATCGTTTTCCTGTTCCGGGAAACAACCATCCCCCCTTCGCCGCAAGCCAGATTTTTCGTGGCATAGAAACTAAAAGCGGTCAGATCGCCGAATCCTCCGATCTTTTTCCCTTTATAGGCCGTGCCGCAGGCGTGTGCCGCGTCTTCAATGACGGCTAACTTGTGTTTTTTCGCGATCCGGCAGATTTCATTCATGGCGCAAGGGTAACCGGCAAAATGCACCGGGATGATCGCTTTGGTCTTTTTGCCGATTGACTTTTCCAGGGCCCTGACATCGATATTCAAGGAAGATTCTTCGACATCGCAAAGCACGGGCCTTGCCCCGGTCCAGAGCACCACGTGCGCGGTGGCGACAAATGTCCAGGTCGGGACGACCACTTCATCATGCGGGCCGATCCCCTGGCTTAAAAGCCCGAGGAACAATCCGGCGGTGCAGGAATTCAGGGCCGCGGCATGGAAGCCTTCTCCCAGGTATTCGCAAAATCTTTCTTCAAATTCCGTTACTTTCGGGCCGGTAGTCAAATGGCCCGACCTAATCACTTCCGCGGCCGCCTCGATCTCTGCCTGGGAAAAACACGGCCTGGCAAATGGTAGAAAATCCTTACGCATTTTTTATAACCTCCCCTGTCCCTTGCAATCTTTCCTGAGGATACCAGCTGTCGCAGTTCCTGCAGGTCTGGTCGTTAAATATAAGGCTCTGCTGCTGCCGGCGCAGCTTCCGGTATGCCGGGCTGTTCCAGATATCTTTTATCGATGAACCATTAAGATCTCCCATCGGCTCACCGCTCCAATCATGGTTACAGCGGCCGATCTTTCCGTCGCAAAATATCAGCAGCTCATAAAAAGGCATCACGCAGGGCACCCGGCCGCTTCTTTTTTTTGCCAGCGAACCGAACTTACCGTCCCGGGAATGTTCCTGGTATATCCTGACCAAGTCTACTTTATCTCTCCAGATACGTTTGAATTCATCCGCGTTCTCATCGGGAGTATCGGCCGTCTTGACCATGGAAACCTGGGTCTTGACCCGCCCGGCATTCAGCTCCAGGAATCGCAGGATCTTCGACTCGACGTCAGGGTATTTCGCAGGTATCCTGGTCCGCTCAAAGACCGCCGGCGTATCGATGCTGAAAGAAATAAAGGTGTGCGAATCGATGATCGAGATTGACTTCTTGTCATCCAGAAGAGTGGCATTGGTAGCCAGCTGGACTTCCTTGAATTTACCTTTGACCAATTCGCAGATATCCCCAAACCGCGGATGCAGGAGACTCTCCCCCCTGCGGTGCAA
>JAQUQA010000002.1 GCA_028716305.1 Candidatus Omnitrophota bacterium
GGCTGGTCGAAATTGGGATGCAAAGCATGGACCCGCGGATCCTGCGTTCCAGCAACAGGAGTTTTTCCAAAAGAGCCTTCTTTAAGAACCTGCGGGAACTGTCCCGTCAGGGAATTGAGTTCCAGATTGATCTGATGGCTGGACTCCCGGGGCAGGCGTATGCGGACGTAAAAAAATCACTGGATTGGATCTGGCAATTTCAGCCGAAGAGTATCCAAATTTTCCCTTTGATGGTTTTGCCGGGAACATACTTCCGCCAAAACGCCGAAAGGCTGGGGCTCGTTTATGAAAAAAAGCCGCCATATATCTTACTTGGTACCCGGAACCTTTCTGCTAAAGGACTACAGAAGGTTTTTTTGCTGCAGTTCGCCCTGGTAATGTTTTTGGAGATGGGCATTTTTAAAAATACTGTCCGGCGGATGCAAGAGAAACTCCGTCTTGATCTTTCCAAATTGCTCGAAGAATGGCTCAAGCGCCAAAAGCGGTCAATCCCAGAGATAATGCGGCTTTGTAGTTTTCGGGGCGGCGCGCAGCTCAGGCTGCCCATGGATCCGTTTATCGAGGATGCCCCGGATTTTGTTAAATATCTCGGTAAAAAATATAACCGGCCGCGGCTTTATAGTGAGCTTTATCCGTTTTTAAAAGACGACCTGGCCGCGGTCATTTTTGAAAAATATGCCCTCGGGCAGAGATTATGGTATAATCGTAAGAAAGCACTCTATGCGAAAGACAAAAATGGCTCAAAAAATTAAATTTTCCATTGGATACAACCAAGACCTCAAATTCTTTGATATCCTGGATAACTACCGGGAGCACGTCGAATCGGTTTATTTTCCCGCCCCGGCTGAGCTTGCCGGGTCAGGCCGGTTGATCCTGCAAAAATCCGGCTATCCGCGGGAGATCATTCGCTTAATGCGCAAATGCGCCGATTTAGGTATCGATACCCAGCTGTTAATGAATGCGACCTGCATGGGGATAGAAGGCGCGCGCAGGGATAAATGTTCCAGGGTCATCGAATATATCCGAGGATTGTATATTTCCGGGTTAAAGAGCGTGGTATTGGCAAATCCTATATATATCACAGAGGTCAGAAAGCACCTTCCGGGGATCAAGATCGAATCTTCGGTAAATGCTTTTGTCAGGACGGTTGAGCACGCGCAGTATTTGAAACGGCTGGGGGTAGATACCCTGACCGTCGACCGGGATATTAACCGGAACATCCCGCTGATTAAAAAGATCAAACGGGAAACCGGCCTGGAGATCAAAGTCATGCTTAACGAAGGGTGTCTGAAAAATTGTCCTTTTCGGGTTGCCCACTATAACATCCTTTCGCATGCCGATTCTGCGTCGAATATCCCGATGAGCAATCTTTTCGACCCGGATCGCTTATGCCGAATGATTTACAAAGATACTCCGGAAAAGGTCTTTAGTGTCCCATTCATCCCCCCGGAAGGGGTCAGGCATTATCTGGGGATTGCCGATCATTTTAAGATCTCTACCCGCGGACTTTCTACACTTCAGGTGATTAACTGCCTGAAAATTTATATCAAAGGGGACTTTGAGGGTAACTTGTTGGAGATACTCGACTGTCCGGGGCTGGCAGCCTTCAGCTACCTTGATTATCGCCAGATGCGAAAAAGCAATTTTTTTCGGAAAATGCTTAGATGTAGCGGTGAGTGCGCCAGCTGCAAGTTCTGTTTTAAACTGGCCAAGCAGGTGATGGTTTTGAACCTTGATTGGTGTAAAAACGAAGAAAAGCTCAGGGAAAGCAAAAAGGCGATTAAGATAATGCGGCGCCGCCGTCTTGCCGGCCGGCAGGGCACGGAAGAGGTTTTGCTGCTTGGTAAGGCCTATTGTAATTTGAAGCGGTATGCGCAGGCGATGCTCTGCGCGAAAAAGGTATTAAGGTCGGCGCCTGGTTCCCTGGAAGGCTTTATCCTGTTGGGGCGGATATATGAAGAAACAGGTAAATTGCCACTGGCCGCGGCTATCTATAAAAAGGCATTGAAAAAAAATCCCAGCCTCAAGGCGCTGCTCTTAAATTCACTCAGGATAGGCATGCAGCTCGGGGACCACAAGCTGGTTTTTAGGAATCTGGCGCTCTTAAAAAAACATAATTTTAACATTGATATCGATAAGGGATTCACGGAAAAACGGCTTTTGCCCCTTGCCGAAATGTTAAATCCAACTACGGAGAAGAACCAATGATCGTTATCGAAGATTTCAGAAAATTGGAGCTTAGGGTTGCAGAAATAATCGAGGTGAACGACCACCCTGATGCGGACA
Organism: Candidatus Omnitrophota bacterium; assembly: GCA_028716305.1. Classification (GTDB taxonomy): domain Bacteria; phylum Omnitrophota; class Gorgyraeia; order Gygaellales; family Profunditerraquicolaceae; genus JAQUQA01. The sequence goes on from JAQUQA010000002.1 coordinate 2,287, forward strand.
GGCTTTATCTGATTAAGCTTGACCTCGGGGATAGGCAGAAACAGGTAGTCGCCGGGATTAAGGCTTGCTATAGCAAAGAAGAATTAATCGGCAGGCAGGTGGTGGTGGTGGATAACTTGCAGCCGGCTGTCTTAAGGGGGCAAGAAAGCCAGGGGATGATCCTGGCTGCTTCCGACGAAAATGGGATAGTTCTGGTCAGCCCGGATAAGAAACTGAAATTAGGAAGTGTGGTTAAATGATTAAGCAATTTGTTCCCCAGGAATTTTGCTTGCAATGTCTCGGTTGCTGCCGGTTCAGAGAGGATAATTCCGTATGGGCCCCTTGTCTTTTGGATGAGGAGATCCAGGAGTTGATCGATAAGGATATCCCTCCTGCTACGATCACTGCCGACAGGAGGATCCATCCGGTGCCGAATCCCTCGGGTGAAGGTTACTTTTGCGCCTTTCTTTCGGCCCAGGAGAACAAATGCAAAATTTATAACTTTCGGCCATTCGAGTGCCAGCTTTATCCTTTTTTACTCAACCTGAGAGGCAAAAAGGTAATTTTGACCGTGGATTTAAACTGCCCGTATATAAAGAAAAGCATTAATGACCCCAGCTTCAAAGAGTACAGCGAGCAGCTGGCCAAATTCCTGAATTCTCCCGCGCAGGTCAAGCTCCTAAGAAACAACCCCCAGGTGCTGCAGGCCTACGAGGAAGTATCCGAGATTATCGAGCTGGATATTTAAAAAAATGAAACTCAGAGAACTTTCTTTAGTAGACCGAAGAATCTTCCAAAGATATCTCGGGCTACGGGCAAGCGAACTCTCCGTCTATAATTTTACCGCTATCTACATCTGGAAAAAACTTTTTAAGATAGAATGGTCGCTGACTGATGGTAACCTTTGCGTGTTTTTTACCGACAGGATAGGGACTTTTTTGTATCTTAGCCCCCTGGGGAAAAAAATAAGTCCTGTGGCCTTAGAAGAGAGTTTCCGGCTGATGCACGAGCGTAACCGAAGAGCGGAATTCTGCCGCATTGAGTATGCCCAGGAAGATGAATTAGCGCAGTTTACCGCCTTAGGTTATGAGTGCCTGAAGAAAGACGGGGATTATCTTTGCCTAAGAAGTGATCTGGCCAATCTGTCGGGCACAGGATTCAAGTCCAAGCGTTCCTGCGTGAATTATTTTACCAAACACTACGATTTTACCTATTCTGTTTTTAAGCGCTCTGACAGTCGGGAGTGCTTGGATTTATACCGGCTCTGGCAAAGGCAGCGCAGTACCACCCATAGCGATAAAATATACCGGGCGATGCTCGGGGATACCTTTGTTACGCTGAAGGTTTTTCTTTCTGCATGCCGTTCTTTAGGCTGCCAGGGCAGGGTTGTCCGCGTCCAGGGAAAAATCAAAGCCTTCAGCTTCGGGTATCATTTGAATAAAGACACCTTTTGCATCCTCTATGAAGTAGCCGACCTTAAGTTCAAAGGGTTGGCGCAGTTTATTTTCAGAGAATTCTCCGCGGAGTTAAAAGAATATACGTATATAAATATTATGGATGATTCAGGAATGGAAAATCTTAAAAAAACCAAACTGAGCTACCATCCGCAAAGGATGATCCCTGCGTATGTGATCAGGGAAAATAGCGTTTTGGGAAATCATTGTCGAAGATGAAAAATAATAAAGCAAGCAGAAAGGCATGGGTAAAGACACTCTATCCGCAAAGCGTGGTCTGGGAAGTTACTCTGGCCTGTAACATGCGCTGCCTGCACTGCGGTTCCAGCGCCAGCCCTTTAAGAAAAAGGCCGGATGAACTTTCTACGAAAGAGGCGCTGAATTTGATAGTTGATTTTAAGGAGCTGGGTGTTGAACGGGTTTGTTTTTCCGGAGGCGAACCATTTTTAAGAACAGACTGGGAAAAGCTGGCGGTTTGCCTGGCCCGGCTGGGGATGCGTCCGGGATTTATCAGCAACGGTTTTTTAATTGACCGTAATTTAGCGCAGAAACTTAGTAAGTTGCGTAAATACGGCTTGGTGGTCAGCTTAAGCGTAGATGGAGATGAGAAAACGCACGATCTGATCCGCCAGACCAAAGGTTCTTTTCAAAAGTCAATGCAGGCACTGGATCTACTCTGCGCAGAGGGGGTGGCGACTTCGGTGATCACTTCTGTGCATAAGATCAACCTGCCGGTCCTGCCGAATATCAGCAAGGAAATTTTCAAATATAATATAGGGGCCTGGCAGCTGCAATTAGCCGTGCCCTGGGGGAGAATGGCGGAAAATAAAGAAGCTCTTTTAAGCCCCGCCGATTACCTGGAGCTGGTCGATTTTTTTCTGCAACAGCGTAAATTGCATAAAAACAGGGTTTGCGTCCCAGATAATATCGGTTACTTTACCAAAGCGGAAAAAGAATGCAGGCCGGACTTACCCTGGAAAGGCTGCCAGGCGGGAATGATGATCATGGGGATTACCAGTAACGGGGGGGTTACCGGCTGCCTGTCTTTACAGGAAGAGCGTTTTATCGAGGGCAATGTCCGCGAACGCAGCTTAAAAGATATCTGGTTTGATCCGGAACTTTTCAGTTATAACCGTAAATTTAAAATTACGGATCTTAAGGGTTTTTGCCGCCGCTGCGAGCATGGCGCAGATTGCCGGGGGGGTTGTAAAAGTACGGCCTATGGTTTTTCCGGATGCCTTTTTGAGAGTTATTACTGTCTTTACCGAATAGAACAGAAACAAGGGGTGCCGGCCGACAGTTTTTCCTTCAGGAAAACCCTTGGCGCTGGCAAGTATCATCCCTAATAAAGCCTTGATTTTTTACGGGTGTGTTTTATAATAAAAATATGCAAAAGACGCGGTTTCTAACCATATTATTTACTTCGGTTGTGATTCTTTTTGCCTCCTTTTGTTTTGCCGCAGAAGATTCGGCGCTTCCTTTGGATGCCCAGCCTTTGGATACTGAATTACCCCGGCTGGTCTCGGATGCCGTTAATGCCGTAGTAACGATCATTAACAAGGCCCCGGGCCGGCAGGATTATCTTGGCAGCGGTTTTATTGTTTCAAAAGACGGTAAGATCCTGACCGCACTGCACAATTTGACCCGGGCAACAGAATTACTGGTCAGGACCAAAAGCGGAGAATTATTTCCGGTTGTCTCGGTAATTTTCAGTAATACCGGAATGGACCTTTGTATCCTGAAAATAGATGCCGCTGATTTGCCGGTGGTCCCCCTGGGTAATTCCGACAGCCTGCCGATAAAAAAAGAGGTTTTTCTCTTAAAGAATGATCCGGGCCAGACGGCGCTTTTTTCCAAAGGAGTGAACTTTGGGTTGATGGAAATGGCGCCGCGACAATACCTGCGTTTTGTTGCCGCAGATGCCGGCAGGAACAATACTGGTGGTCCGCTTTTGGATGCCGCTGGCCGGGCGGTTGGGATGGTGCTCTATTTTTCCGAAAATTCCGAAAATTACGCCCTGGCGATCAATCAAGCCAAGCCGCTGCTGGACAAAACAAACGGGGTTATCCCGCAGGATTTTATAAATAGCATCAGGCCCGCAGACAATTCTTTATTGCAAGGCAACTTCGCGTTTTTTAATAATAAATTTGACCAGGCAGAATCATTTTACAGCCAGGCCGTAAAAGAAGCCCCGGATTCCACGGATGCCCACAATAGCCTGGGCGTGATCTATCTTATTCAGAATAAAAAAGATAAGTCCTTGGAAGAAATGAGCAGGGCGTTAAAGCTTGATCCTTCCGACGCGCAAATTTACAATAATATCGGAAACGTATATTTTTCTTTGGGAAAATATCCTGAGGCGGCCGATGCCTATGAAAAGGCATTGCAGCTGGGCCCAGATCAATTTTTGGTAAATTTTAACCTGGGTCTGCTTTACAGCTCGACCGGGGAGATTGGCGAGGCGGTTGCCGCGTATAAAAGGGCGATCCAGATAAATCCCTCTATCATCAATGCATATTTTAACCTGGGAATGCTCTATTATTTTTCTAAAGATACGCCAAAGGCGGTCGAAGCCTTAAATAAAGCTGTTGAGCTTGATCCGGATTTCGCCACGGGATATTACCAGCTCGGGGTAATCTCTTTGGAATCAAAGGATTATCTTCGGGCCGGGGAATTACTGGAAAGGGCCAAAATAAAGTTTCAGGAACAAGGTTATCCGGAAATGGCAAAGGAAGCAGAAGCGATTTTAGAAAAAATTCCTTAAATTTAGCGTAGCCGCAATCATGAAAAAGAAGCGTTGGATTACCCCGGAACTTAAGATTTTCATGAGGAAAGAGGACCAGGAGCTGGTCTTGGCCAAATGTCATTGTGGCGCTCCTCCGGGAGGAGGGGTGGTATCAGGGGCACCGATTTGCGCCTGTATGGCCATATACACTTGTCAGTGGAACAGCTCGCCCTCCGGAAGCTGATTTCCCGAAAAACTTTACCGCCTTTTTATTTGGTATAACCGTCTGATTTACAAATCCTCATTCAAAAGCGCGAGCCGCTATTCCCCGATTATCGCTGATGACAAAAAAGAAGATCGCCACCCGTTATTCCGAACTGGATCTTGTCGCCCAGTTGAGCGAAAAGAAGCATTTCATGCTGATTACTTTTCAGCTGACGCGCCGGTGTAATAATAATTGTCGCCACTGTAATGTTAATCTTGCCGCCGATGATGCCGCATCCGCAAAAAATGAGCTGTCTACTTCCCGGATCAAGGAGTTGATTGATCAGGCGGTAGCCGCGGGGGTGCTTTTCGGCTGTTTTACCGGAGGGGAACCATTATTACGGCATGATTTTAAAGAGCTTTATCTCTACCTGAAGGACAAGGGCGTCTTGCCGATAATCCTCACCAACGCCACGCTGATCGAGGAAAGTCATATCGAGCTTTTTAAGAAATACCCGCCGCGTAATATAGAAATTACTGTTTATGGCGCCACCCGGGAAACCTATGAAAGGGTAACGCGCGTAGCGGGATCTTTTGAGCGTTTCCGCCGCGGTGTCGACCTTTTATTACGGAACCGGATCAAGATCGAATTAAAAGGGATGATCCTGGCATCTAATTTCCATGAGTTGCCCAAGATCCGTGAATTTTGTATTGAAAACAGCCGCCCCGATCCTTTTCGCGCCGAGCCTTTTGTCTATCTGCGCCTCGATGGAGATACAAAGAAAAATGCCTGGATCAAAAAAGAAAGACTGAAGGTCAGTGAGATTGTCGATTGGGAATTGCGCTATCATCCGGATTGCGTGCAATGGATAAAAGAGAACTATTGCGGGGAGACCCTCTCCAGCCGGTCAGCGAACAACCGATTTTTTCCTTGCGCCATAGACAAGTATGACTGTACAATCGCAGATGATGGGGCTTTTCTTTTTTGTCCCATGCTCAGGCACCCGGATTACTCCTTTTCTTTGGAAAAAATGACCATTAAAGAAGCCTTTGAGGCCCTGGGCCGTAAGATCAGATCGCTTAATCCGCCCCAGGGTGTTCTTCTGGAGAAATGCGGGAACTGTAAAGTAAAACAGTTTTGCTTAAGGTGTCCCGGCAGATGTTACGCCGAAACGGGAAAGCCGGATCGCCCTTCGGAATATTTATGCGATATCGCCTTCGGCCGCGCAAAAGCGTACGGTTACAAATTATAACCCTTCCCGGTTTTATTGCAAACAGGCCCGTATGAAATTGACAGAGGAAGAAGTATGCATATAGACGAAAAAGAGATCAGCATATTCGACACCGAGACTACCGGCCTGGAGCCGGCAAGCGGAGACCGCATCGTGGAGATCGCGGCATTGCGTTTTAAAGGCGGCCAAAGACTGGGGCAGTTCCAGAGCCTGATCAATACCGGCCAGGAGATTTCTCCAGGCGCGTTTCAGGTGAATAAAATCACTGCGGAAATGCTGCGTGATGCTCCGGCACCCGGGCAGGTGATCCCGGCATTCCTGGATTTTGTCAAGGGAAGTACGCTTTGTTCTTATAATGCCGGATTTGACCTTGATTTTTTAAAGCACGAATTGGAGTTGCTCGGCAGCCGGCTGCCTCAGGATCTACCTGTTCTGGATGTCTTAAAGATGGCCAAAAGGACGCTTCCCCGGATGGAACGCTACGCTTTATGGTTTGTGGCCGAAAGGCTGAGAGTTGAGAGAAAGCAGGAGCATCGCGCTTTTTCTGATGTGGAAATGACATTCGAGGTTTTTCAAAGATTGAAAACGATACTGGGCTCCAAAGAGATCGCGGACTGCGAAAGCTATTCCAGGCTATTTTCCGTTAACCGGGATATACTGGAAAATTTTCAGGCACAGAGGATCGCCGAGATACAGGAGGCGATCGATCTTAAGGTGAATTTAAAAATAAAATATCTTTCTACCGTTTCCGCCGAGGTCAGCGTCAGGGAGGTGATCCCCAGGGAGGTAAGAAGGGATGGGGCGTGCGCCTATCTGGTGGGTTACTGCTGTTTAAAAAAAGACGAAAGGTCATTTCGCGTAGATGGCATATTACATCTTGAGATCCTTTAAAACGAATCTCTCCGCGCCGGCGATATTCGAGGCTTTTTCCCGCCGAAAGGGAGTTTTTTTTCTCGATTCCAGCCTGCGCTGCCGCGAGCGCGGCCGTTTTTCTTTTATCGGTTCCGACCCCTTTCTTATCTTTCAAACAAAAGGAAAGGATCCTATCCCGCGCTTAAGACAACTGATGAACAGGTACAGTTTCCGGGCACCATCCTCTAGCCCGCCTTTTTTGACCGGTGCGGTCGGATACCTGAGTTATGATCTGGGGTTTGCTTTTGAGAAGAGCCTGCGCGCCGGGGTAAAAGAGAATCCGGGGATACCGGAGTCCTTTTTCGCTTTTTATAATACCGCGGTGATTATCGACCATTGGAAGCGTTTATTATACGTCTGCGCCAGTGGTTTTCCGGAAAGCTCCCTGCGCCCGGCGAAGTTATTGGCGGAAAATAATTTTCGCCGTACCTTGCGCCTGATCGAAGGAGTAAATAATCAGAAAATTAAGCATCCCCGGGCGCTGCCTCCCTGGGGGCTGAAGACCAGTATGGACAAGCAGGAATATCTGCGCGCGGTGCAAACAGCCAAAGAATATATCCGCCGCGGGGATATCTACCAGGTTAATCTTTCTCAGGAATTCCGGGCCAGGACAAAAGCCACGGCAGTGGATATTTATCGCCGGCTGAGGTCCCTCAGCCCTTCCTGTTTCAGCGCTTATTTTGACGCCGGCGACCACCAGTTGTTGAGTTCTTCTCCGGAGCGTTTTCTGCTGGTTGAAGGAAAACGGGTTTCTACCCGGCCGATGAAAGGGACACGGCCGAGGGCCGGGAAGGCCGGGCGGGACCTCTGCCTGAAAAATGATCTTTTAAAGAGCGCGAAAGATAAAGCCGAGTTGATGATGATCGTGGACCTGGAGCGTAATGACCTGGGGAAGGTTTGTGATTATCATTCCCTGCGGGTGAAAAGGCTTCGCCAGCTGGAGGCGTATCGGACTGTCTACCAGACCACGGCCGATATCGAAGGACGGTTATATAAAAATAAAGACAGGCTGGACGCTTTGCGCAGCTGTTTTCCCGGAGGCTCCATCACCGGTTGCCCTAAGATCAGATCCATGGAGATCATCGAGAAGCTGGAAAAACACCGGCGCTCAATCTACACCGGGGCTTTGGGATATTTGAGTTACTCGGGTAATATGGATTTTAACATCCTCATCCGGACGATTTTAAAAAAGAAGGAAAGGGTTTATTTTTGCTCGGGAGGAGGGATCGTAGCCGATTCTTCTGCCCGCCGGGAATTTCAGGAGATGCTGGTTAAGGCCGGGGCAATGCTAAAGGCGATCGGCGCGAGAAAGGCGCCCCTTTAAAAGAGATGAAAGAATACTCTTTTTTTAATTCCGGATTTATCCCTTCCGAGGAGCTGCCGGGCGGGCTGGGGGAAGCCTGTGTCCCGGGGTTATTTGAGACCATGCGTTGCCGTCAAGGCGGGATTGTTTATCTGGACCGGCACCTGGAAAGACTGGAAGGATCATCCCGGAAGATCAAGATAGACCCCTTATTTTCCAGAAGAGAAATAAAATTATTGATTGCCAGGCTGGTTCAGATGAATAATTATCCTGATACCCTGGTGCGCGTCAGTTTATGGGATAACGGATCAAAAAGCAATCTGCTGATCAGCGCAAAAAGGTACCATTCCCTTGCGGCCGGAAAATACGCCTGCGGATTTTCTTGTGCTATTTCCAGGTTCCGCCAGCAGGAAAGCAGTATTTTTGCCGGGATAAAAACCACCAGCCGTATTCTGTATGAACTTAGTTATAGGGAAGCGAAAGACAAAGGATTCGACGAGGCGCTGATCTTTAATTCCCGCGGGTATCTGGCGGAGGCCTCACGCAGCAATATCTTTTTCGTAAAAGAAAAAATCCTCTTTACCCCGGAGTTAAGTTGTGGCTGTTTGGAGGGGGTAACCAGAAAAGCAGTCCTTGATCTGGCGAAACGGGCGGGGATCCCTTTTCAAGAGGGGAAATTCGTCATCGCGGACCTTTTGGCCGCCGACGAAGCCTTTTTGACCAATTCCCTGATCGGGGTCATGGCGCTGTCCAGAGTAGAAAATAATTTGGTCGGCCGTAAAAAATCCGGCGGGCTTTACGGTTATTTTACTAAAAAGTATGCCGGCCTTAAAAGATATGGAATTTAAAATAATCAAGCTCCCCATCAGGATAAAGAGATCCGTTTTGGCCTTCGGGGCCCAGCAAAAGGGTTCTTTGTGTTTGGCGCGGGGCAATCGCGCATATCTGGCCGACGGGCTTGGTGATCTGTCAAGGCCTCCGGACTTTCAAAGGTTTAAAAAGACGGCCTTGTATTTTTTAAAAAGAAATCCACGGATCCTCGCCGTGGATATGCATCCGGAATACCTCTCGGGGAAATTTACCGAAGGGCTGAAAAGGAACAAGAAAACGATACAAAGAATTCAGCACCATCACGCCCACATCGCCAGCTGTATGGCAGATAATGGCCTGAAAGGCGGAAAGGTTATTGGGGTCGCCTTTGACGGTTCCGGATTGGGTGATGATGGCACGCTTTGGGGGGCGGAGTTTCTTCTCTGCGATTACAAAAGTTATTCCCGGCAGGCGTATTTTTTACCCATACCGCTTTTAGGTTCGGAAAAGGCGGTCCGGGAGCCATGGCGCCTGGCGGCATTCTGGTTGTCGCGCGCAGGTTGGGAAAAAAAATTCGGCTTGAATCCGGGATTTTTACGTATAATAGATAAGCGGAAGTGGCCTTTTCTAAAGCAAATGGCGGCAAAGGATTTTAACTCTCCTTTAACCAGCAGCATGGGCAGGCTTTTTGATGCGGCAGGAGCTATGCTTTTTGCTAAAGGCGTAACCGGTAAAGAGGCAGAGTTGGCGATGCGCCTGGAACAGGCAGCCGTGATTGGAAAGCCTTCGGAAAGAAGTTACGGCTATAAGATTATACGCCAGGTAAGAGGGTGCGTAATTGACCCGACCATGATTTTTAAGTCGCTGGCCGGGGAACTAACGGAAAAAGTCCCTCTGGAAGAGATCGCCTATCGTTTTCATTTTACATTGGCAAAAATAACCAGAGACGCCGCTCTGTTAATTTCCCGGAAAAGCGGGATAAAAAAAGCGGTCCTCTCAGGCGGGGTTTTCCAGAATCAGCTGCTTTTAAGGCTCTGCGGCGGGCTATTGCGTGACGCCGGTTTTCTGGTATATGCGCAGAAACAGGTTTCCTGTAATGATTCGGGGATTTCTTTGGGGCAGGCAGTGGCCGCCGGATTAAAAGAATAAATATGTGCCTTGCGATTCCCATGAAAATAATCAGCGTGAAAGGCGAGTTTGCCGAGGTGCAAAGCGGCGGGCTGCGCCGCAAAGCCAATGTTGCCATGCTTGCCGGGCTGAAACCCGGTGATTATATTATGGTGCATGCCGGATTTGCCATTCAGAAGCTGGATCCGGAAAAGGCCAGGGAAACTTTAAGGATCATTGATGAAATTCGTTAATGAATTTCGCAGCCGCTCGCTCACCGGGAAATTGGTCAATGCGATTAACGGCATAATGCCTGAGCGGGAAGTCAGGTTGATGGAGGTTTGCGGGACGCACACCGCCAGTTTCTACCGTTTCGGCCTGGATCGCTTGATCCCCCCGGGGCTTAAATTAATTTCCGGCCCGGGATGCCCGGTTTGCGTAACCGCCGAAGGCTTCATTGATGCGGCTTGCGGCCTGGCCAAAGATAAAGATACACTGGTTCTTTCTTTCGGGGACATGCTGCGTGTCCCGGGAAGTAATTCCAGCCTGGAAGAAGCGGGTGGCAAATTTTCCAATGTGCGGCTTGTTTATTCCCCGCTGGAAGCGTTAAAGATAGCCTCGGACCATCCCGGAAAAAAAGTGATTTTTCTGGCGGTCGGCTTTGAAACCACTGCCGGATCGATTGCTCTGACGGTCCTGGCAGCTAAAAAGAAAAAACTGAAGAACCTTTTCTTTTATTCGGCTTTAAAACTGATCCCACCGGCAATGGAATATATTTTAAGCGATCCCCGGCAGCGCCTGGATGGTTTCTTGTGCCCGGGGCACGTTTCCGCGATCATCGGGACCAGGGCCTACGCGCCGGTATTAAAGAAATACCGCATACCCTTATGCGTAGCTGGATTTGAGCCGGTGGATATCCTGGAAGGGTTTTACCTGCTTTTAAAACAGATCAAAAATAACTCACCGCGCATTGATAATCAGTATCTGCGGGTGGTGCGGGGGCCGGGTAACATAAAGGCGCAAAGAATAACCGGCCGGGTCTTTCGTGTAAGCGATGCCTCATGGAGGGGGCTGGGGGGGTTGCCTTTAAGCGGCCTGGAGTTAAAGAAAGAATTCGCTTTTTTTGACGCCAAGCGGCAATTTTCTTTGAAAGAAAATCCGTCTTTTACCCGCGGGGGACGAAAAAAGTGCGGCTGTGCAGATGTTTTAAAAGGGCTGTTATCTCCGAAGGAATGCCCCTTATTTTTTAAAGCCTGCACTCCGGAAAATCCGTATGGGCCATGCATGGTTTCCAGGGAAGGAGCTTGCAATGCGTATTTTAAGTACCGTCGTTAGCAGGGGGCGCATTTTTTCGGTAAAAGGGCTTGAAATGAGGAGGGCTTTTTTTGCGGCAGCGGTATACTGCTTTTTAGGGGCGGGTATTTTTCTTGTCTGCGGGTGCAAACCCGGCAGCCGCGGCGCCAAAGAACTCGCCGCTGAATCGCAGTCTTTGTACCGGCAGTCTGTAAAGGCCTACCAGCAGGAGATTTCCCTGGGAAATGATTTGGACCGCCTGCATTTCGAACTGGGAAAATTGTATTTTGAGCACGGGGATTTCCAGGATGCCCTGGCACAGTTAAAGCAAAGCCGGCAGACACAGGCCAAAAGGCTCTCCGCGATCAGCTACTACCATTTAGGCGAATTCACCGAGGCCTTTTCTATTTTTGAAAAGAATGATTTCGCCGATAGCGAGGCGCGGTATTATTACGGCCTGACCTGCGAAAAGCTTAATCTATTCGACCAGGCCCTGAAGATCTACGGGGGGATCAAAAAAGACGGATTTTCCCGGCTGGCCGCCCAAAGGATGGGCCTGATCGAAATTGAGGGGTCAGGGGGAGGCATACAAAAACTTGATCCGCGGGTCTTTGGGTTGATCAAAGAGAGTCCCGGACAGGAAGCGTATCCGCAGGCCGGAGGATTGATCTTGCTGGCGGAAGAGCAAATCGAGGTGACCGATGACGGCAGGGAGATATCCGAGCTGCATTACCTGATCAAGATCCTTAATGACCGCGGTAAGGAAGCTTTTGCCGAGAGCCAGATTGGATACGATACGACTTTTGAAAAAGTAGAACTGGAATTCGCGCGGACGATCAAGCCGGACGGAACAGTCGTAAACGTAGGCACGCGGCATATCCGCGATGTTTCCAAATATCTCAACTTCCCGCTTTACAGTAATGTCCATGTTTACATCATTTCTTTTCCGGAGATCACCACAGGCGCGTTTATCGAATATAAAGTAAGGATTACGCGGAACCAGCTGATCAACAAGAAGGATTTTATCATGGCCTATCCGGTTCAATCTTCTGAGCCGCTAATCCAGGCCGACCTGAGGGTGATCATCCCTTCCGGAAAAGAGCTGAAGCTGAAAATACTTAACCCGCAGTATAATGATTTCGGCGCAGAATTATCTCCGGTTACTTCCCTGGTTCGGGAAAAGAAGGTGTATGACTGGCATTTTAAGCAGATACCGCAGATCATCCCGGAATCGGATATGCCTCCGGAGGTGGAAATTAATCCCACGCTGATCCTCTCGACTTTTCAAAACTGGCAGGAGATCTATGAGTGGTGGCGGGGGCTTTACCAGGATAAAATATCGGCCGACGCGGGGATAAAAAAGAAGGTAGACCAGCTGACCGGGAGGAAAAGTACCCCCGAAGAGAAGATCCGCGCGATCTATAATTTTTGCGCTTCCGAGATCCGCTATGTCGCCGTTGAATACGGCCAGGCAGGTTATGAACCGCATAAGGCGGCGGATATCTTTAAGAATAAATACGGGGATTGCAAGGACCAGGCGATATTATTGGTGACGATGCTGAAAGAGGCCGGGATCACCGCTTGGCCGGTGTTGATCGCCACAAAAGAATATTACAATCTTCAGGAGGATTTTCCGTCGATTTTGTTTAACCACGCCATTGCCGCGGTGCAGCTGGACGGTAAACTGTATTTTATGGATCCCACCGCGCAGACCTGTTCTTTCGGCGACCTCCCCGCGGGCGACCAGGCCAGAAAGGTACTGGTTTTTAAAGCCGCAGGTTTCCGGATAGAATCCACCCCTTTGTTTCCGGCGGCCCACAATTTAACGGTGCAGGATTTAAAGATCAGGATAAATAAGGATGAGGCTATTTCGGCGGATAAGAAAGTAGAAACTTACGGGGTCTATGACCAGGCGCAGCGTTACTGGCTCAAGTTTACGCCTCCGGAATTAATCAGCGATACCCTGAAAGAAACTATCCAGGGGATCTCCATCGGAGGAAGGCTCCTGGATTATAAGATCACGAATCTGGAGAATTTGAATAAACCAGTTATTTTAGAATACAGTTTTAACGGATCAGAATACCTGATTCATGCCGGGGATCTGCGGGTCATGCCGCAGATTGCCAGCCTGGATACCTCTTTAGTGGCAAAAGATAAACGCAAGTATGCCATTGACTTTGGGATTTTAGACAGCAGAGAACAGAGATTTGAGGTTGCAATTCCGGGTACTTTCGTTATAAAATATATACCTCAGGGGATCAAAGAAGAGAGCCCTTGGCTGGACTTTTTTGTGGATTACAAAAAGCAGGGCAACCGGCTGCTGGTTGAGCAAAGGATGCAGCTTAAAAAAAACATCATCACCCGGGAAGAATACCCGGATTTTAAGGATTTTTTTGAACAGCTCGCCAAGAAGATAAAACAGCGGGCGATATTAGAGAAGGCAAAATAACCATGCAAAAAAAAGAAGAGCCGCTGCCGGAGCGCCGGCGTTACATCAGGCTGGATACGGTTTTCCCCGTGGAGTTCAGGCTAAAAAGCAGGGGGCGCGAGGAGTTTCTCTCCGATTGGCTGCAGGGGTTTACCCGCGATGTCGGCAAAGGAGGCCTTTGCCTGGCAGTCAATAATCTTTGCCGGGATGTCGTAGTGGCCTTGCGGGAGAAAAAAGCAGACCTGGTTTTAAAAATAGATATCCCGCTTAAGCGCGAGGAAGTCCCTGCCTTGGCCAAGATTGTCTGGTTCAGGGAGGCCCAGGGGACGGATAAGTATCTTATTGGCTTGAGTTATGAGAAGATAGATCCCGCGCAAAGCGCGATGATTATGCGTTATGCCTGGATGAAGAAATTATTTGCCCCCGTTGCCTTGATTCTGATCGCTATTCTGGGGATCGGCTTTGTCCTGGGCAGCTATCTGAATATGAAATTGATCAAAGGAAATAAGGCCCTGGTCGGACAGCTGGTGCAGATTGTCCAGGAGAGCAGCGTTGCCAAACAGAAAGTCAAGGAAATCGCCCGCCAGCGCCAGGAACTGCAAATTGACCTTGCCGCCCTGGAGGCCAGGGTGCAGAATCTGATGCAGGAGAAATCGGGGTTTCAGGAAATCGCCGAAGCAGAAAAGTCCCGGAGCGCAAGCAAGCTTAAAGAATTAAATGTTCTGATCGAGAAGCTGGGGATGGAAAAGAATGCGCTGCAGACAAAGCTGCTTGATTTGCAACGCCAGGAGAGTCTGATCACCGAAGACCTTTTGCATATGGATAAGATGAAAAGCAAACTGGAAAAAGCCAATCTGGACAAGATGTACCAGTGGCTGCAGGTGCATCAGAGTCCGCGCACCGGCTTGACCATCAGCTTTGAAGGTGACAAGCAGGTGGATGACTGGGCCTTTCTTTACGACCAGTCGCTGGCCCTGCAGGCATACACCTATTTTTCCGATTTTTATCGCGCGGAAAAGACACTTGAATTTTTTGTCCATAACGCGGTCAGGAAGAATTCTCTTTTTCTGAACGCCTATTACGCCAAAGACGGAGAGCCGGCCGAGTATAACGTTACCGCCGGGCCGAACATCTGGCTGGGGATCGCAATAGTGCATTTTTCCGAAAAATCCCAGAATAAAAGATATTTTCCCCTGGCTGAAGAGATTGCCCGGCAGATGATTATTTTGCAGGGGCAGGATCAGGAGGGAGGTATCCGGGGTGGCCCCAATATAGAATGGTATTCTACGGAGCATAATCTTGATGCCTACGCGTTTTTTGACATGCTTTATAAGGTTACCGGTAATCAGGAATACCGTGATGCCAGGGAAAAGATTTTAAAATGGCTGATCAAATACACTTACGGAAAACCCGATGTACCGGTAAACCGCGGTAAAGGGGATGCGACAATCGCCACCGATACCTATGCCTGGTCTATCGCTGCCATAGGGCCCCAGAGACTTGAAGAGTTAGGGTTGAACCCCGACCGGATCATGGAGTTTGCCGAGGAGAATTGCGCGGTAGAGACTGTTTTTCGCAGGCCCGATGGTCAGCTGGTCAGGATCAAAGGCTTTGATTTTGCCGCCGAATGCAACGTCGGCAGAGGCGGGATAGTTTCTTCGGAGTGGACCGCGCAGATGGTTATCTCCATGCGGATCATGTCCGACTATTTCTATAAGAAAGGCCTGAAGGCAAAAGGGCACGCCTACGCGGTGAAAGCCGACGAGTATCTGTCTTCTTTGGGAAAAATGATCATCTCTAGCCCCTCCCCTTCCGGGCAGGGGCAGACTTGCCTTCCTTATGCCACGGAAGATTTCATCGATACCGGGCATGGGTGGAGGACCCCCAGAGGGGACTCGACGGGTTGCGTCTCCGGGACCGCCTATACGCTTTTTGCCTATTATAATTATAACCCCCTGCAGCTGGAATGAAACACAAGCTTTCTTTGTTCTACGAAAAGCTATACCGCCATTTCGGGCCACAACACTGGTGGCCCGCGCAAACTCCTTTTGAGGTGATCGTCGGGGCGATCCTGACGCAGAATACCAACTGGAGGAACGTAGAACGCTCGATAGAAAACCTTAAAATACGGGGTCTTTTATCTGCCAAAAAACTATACCGGTTGCCGCTTAAAGAATTAGCGCTCGAGATAAGACCCTCGGGATATTTCAATATCAAAGCCGCCCGCCTGAAGGCTTTTCTGGAATTTTTCTTTCGGGAGTACGCAGGCAGCACAAAGAAAATGTCCGGTGCCGGAACGCGTAAATTAAGGCGGCAGCTGCTTTCCGTCAAAGGGATCGGGCCGGAAACGGCGGATTCGATATTGCTCTATGCTTTGAATAAGCCGATTTTTGTGGTTGACGCCTATACCAAAAGGGTGCTTTGCCGGCATGGTATAGCCGCGGCCACAGCCGGATATGACCAGCTCCAGGGGATATTTATAAAGAATTTGCCAAGGCGCATAAAATTATTCAACGAATACCATGCCCTGATCGTCAGGCTGGGTAAGGAATTTTGCCTGAAGAATAACCCAAGATGTGACACCTGTCCGCTTAATACAAAAAAGGGCAATCGGGAGGTTAAGGGATGCGAAAGTTATTTTTGACGTTTGTTTTTTTCTTATCTTTGTACTCTCTTTCTTGGTCAGCCCCGAGCTACGGGACAAAAATGCCGGAGAAAAACAAGTTCTTTGCCGGGTTCGAATCTTACAGCCTTTTTAAAAGATATCTCGAAGACGGCCACGGAAAACTTAGGAGCCAGCAGCAGTTTTACGGGATGTCATACGGTGTATTTGATTGGCTGTCTATAGATGCCAAGGCCGGAGGGGGTAATATTAGGCAGCATCCCGTGGGCAGCGATGAGATAGATTACCCAACGAGTTTTGCCGGCGGATACGGCTTGCGGGTAAGATTGCTCGATCGCTCAAAATGGAAGATGGTCTTTGGTTTCCAGCATATCAGCGTCCACCCCAAGAGCGTGCACCTGGGGGAGGAGAAAAATTCGGCTATCCTGGATGACTGGCAGACTTCGTTACTGGCCTCCTATAGTTTCAAGCGGATCACCCCGTATCTGGGTACGCGCTGGTCAAGGGTGGATTATATCCATAAGGTTAACGGCGAGAGAAAACGCTGGAATTCCGATTTCACCAAAGATATCGGCCTGATCTATGGTTTTGACATTCCGATCAGCGAAAAGGTATGGCTGAATCTTGAGGGGCAGGCCCTGGACAGCGACGCCTTTGCCGCAAGCATAAACTACAGCTTTTAACCGGTTTAATAATCAAAGAAAATAATGAGTTCTCAAAAGAGAGTTATTGAGCTTCTGCGTAAACTTATACGTATTGATTCTCGGAATCCCGGCAGCAATGAGCGGGAGATCGCCGTCTTTGTAAATAATTACTTAGCCGGGCTCGGATTAAAAAGCAGGATCTACGAATTTGCCAAGGGCCGCTCAAATGTCGTAGCCAGAATGGGTGAAAAAAAGGGGAAGTCACTGTTGATTACCCCGCACCTGGATACCGTGCCTTGCGGAGGCAAATGGCATTATCCGCCTTTTGCCGCACGGGTGCAGCGCAACCGGGTCTATGGGCTGGGGGCCACGGATTGTAAGGCCAATCTGGCGGTCGGTCTGGAGGCAATCAGGAATCTCGCGAAGGACAAGGTTAAACTCGGTTATAATTTGATTTTTGCCGCTACCGCCGATGAGGAGTGCGGTTCGCGCCTGGGGCTGGTTCCTCTCCTGGAAAAACGGATTGTGCAGGCCGATTTTGCCGTGGCCCTTGATGCCGAAGAATTCGATGTGATCATAACGCAAAAAGGCCTGTTGCAGGTAAAAGTAAAGATCCATGGGAAGCGCGCGCACGGCGCCTATCCCTGGATGGGGGTAAATGCTATCGAGACCGCCGCGAAGGTTATTCACCAGATCCAGGGCAGTATTATCCGTTTTCCGCAAAACGCTTATCTGAGGCCGCCTACCGTAAATCTGGGGACTATCAAGGGCGGGGACAAGGTTAATATAGTCCCCGACTGGTGCGATTTTGAGCTGGATTTCAGGTTCCTGCCTGGGATGTCACCCCGGGGGTTATTGGCAGAGCTGAAAAAGCGGATCAAAAAATGTACCCATAGATTTGAAGTTGAGATAACCGATCTGCAGCAGCCCTATTATCTCGATGAGGAACACTGTCTGGTCGGGCAGCTTAGAAGGGCAATGTCGCGGTTCGCGGTAAAGTCGTTCATCAGGGGATCGGAAGGGGCGACCGTAATTACCTTTTTCCAGAGACAGAAGATTCCCGCGATCGCCACTGGGTTCGGGTCCAGTGGATGCGCCCACGCGGCAGATGAGTATGCGGATATAGCTAATTTGCAAAAAGGAGTTCAGGTCCTTGAATATTTTTTGAAAAATTTTAAGTTTGCTTGAAGGAGAATGTATATGGAAGGAATAAAAATAACGAAAAAACCCAGATTAAAGAACCCCTATCTTGTCGTCGCCTGGCCGGGGATGGGAGAAGTGGCCTTTAAGGCGGCTTCTTATCTGGTAGAAAAGCTTGGCGCCCAGGAATTCGCCCAGATTGCCCCGGAGGATTTCTTTTACCTTACCGGCAGCGTTGTCAGCAAGGGGATTTTGAGCGCTCCGGAATTACCCCAGAGTAAATTCTATTTCTGGAAGAACAAAACGGGAAAGAATGACCTGGTGATCTTTTTGAGCAATGCCCAGCCCGACCTGGTCAGGGCGGAGAGTTACAGTAGCCGGATCATCGGTTTGGCAAAGAGTTTAAAGGTTAAGACGGCTGTAAGCTTTGCCGCGATGCCGCAGGCGATCGACCACACCCAGGTACCCGGGATATGGTTTACCGCTACCTCCCAGAAGCTCTCCGATGTGTTTAAGGGGCTTGGTTTTAATATGCTTTCCGAAGGGCAGATCAGCGGGATGAACGGGTTGTTCCTGGGGTTCGCCAAGCAGGCCGGCATAGACGGAGTCTGCCTTCTGGGGGACATTCCGCTTTATACCATTCAGATCGAGAATCCAAAGACCTCTGCCGTGGTCTTGGAGGCACTGGGAAATATTCTGAATATCAAGATTGATACTGCCATGCTTCGGGAGCAGGCCCAGATTATGGACGATGAGATCAACAAACTGCTGGAATATCTCAAGGTAGGGGGTTCCTCCACCGGGCCGATCGGGGAAGAAGAAATAGAAAAAATAAAGAAATCATTGAGTCAGCTGACAAAGCTGCCGTTTTCCGTCAAGGAAAAGATCGAGGGGTTATTTACCCAGGCGCAGAAGGACCTTTCCCGTGCCAAGGAATTAAAGGTCGAACTGGATAAGTGGAACGTTTATAAAGAATACGAAGATCGTTTCTTGGACCTTTTTCGTAAAACCAAAGAGAATAATAATTAATATGGAAAAACAGCTTATCCGGGTGATAATTTTCGACCTGGGGAACGTTTTGATCGACTTTGATCACAGTATTGCCGCCCGCAGGATCTCGAGATTTTGCGATAAGACGCCGCAGGAGATCTTTGAGCTTTTCTTTTCCTCGGGGATCACCACCCTTTTTGAACGGGGGAAGATCAGCCCGGATGATTTCTTTCTTAAGGTTAAGGAAATGTTAAAATTAAAAATTAATTACGATAATTTCGTGCATATCTGGAATGAAATATTCTTTTTGAGCGCCAAGAACCGTGCCGTTTTCGCCCTGGCCAATTCTTTAAGGGCGAATCAAAGGATTATTGTCCTCTCCAATATCAATATCCTGCATTTTGAATACCTGAAGAAGTATTTTCCCATCTTTTCCATATTCGAGCGCGTTTTTACGTCATTCGAATTGGGAGCGGTGAAGCCCGACCCCGAGATCTATAATAAGGTGATGGAAATATTGGGGGTCCCGGCGGAGAACATCTTCTATACCGATGACCGGCCGGAGCTGGTCGCCAGCGCTGATAATCTCGGGATAAGAAGCGTGGTGTTCGATACCCCCGTCCAATTGCGCCGGGATCTTTCCCGGGCGGGCGTTAACGTTTCATAAAAATGAATGAGAAAGAGATAAATCTCGGCCACGGCAGCGGCGGCAGGTTGATGCACCGGCTGATCCGTGAATTACTGCTTAAAAAACTATCCAATCCGGTTCTTGGTGAATTACAAGACAGCGCACGCCTTACCGGAGCCGGCCGGATCTGTTTTACCACCGATTCTTTCGTGGTCAGCCCTTTGTTTTTTCCGGGAGGGGACATCGGGAAGCTCGCGGTTTACGGAACGGTTAACGACCTGGCGGTAAGCGGCGCCATTCCGGAATACCTTTCGCTGGCCATGATTATCGAAGAAGGCCTGGGTATTAAATTACTAGAAAAAATCGTTGATTCGGTCGCTAATGCCGCCAGGAAGGCACGAGTCCAGGTAGTTACCGGAGACCTGAAGGTGGTTCCCCGGGGAAGCTGTGATAAGATATTTATTAATACCGCCGGGGTAGGCAGATTTATCGGCAGGGGGAGTTTTTCTTTAAAAATGGTCAGGCCTCATGACAGGATCATCGTTACGGGAAATATCGCCCGGCATGGGCTGGCGGTTTTGGCCGCCAGGAAAGGCCTGGAGCTGGGGATAAACAGTGATTGCGCCCCTTTGTCCGGGTTGCTTATCCCTTTGCTTAAAAGGGGATGCGGGGTAAAATTCATGCGTGATCCGACACGCGGTGGATTGGCTACCACTTTGAACGAGATCGCCGAGGGTTGCGGTTACGGGATGCTGATCAATGAATCGGAGTTGCCCCTATCCGCCAGGACCGCGGCTGCCTGCGAGCTCTTGGGTATTGACCCGTTATATGTGGCCAACGAAGGCGCGGCAGTGATGATCGTGGAAGAGGATGCGGTAAAGAATGTCCTGCGATTATTGCATAGGCACCCCCTGGGTAAGTGCGCGCGGGAGATAGGGGAGATTTCCGGAGAAACGCAAAAACTGGTAGTGTTGCGTACGGTGAACGGTTCACAGCGGATCATTGATATGCTGACGGCCGATCCCTTACCGAGAATATGTTAAATGAAAAAAGCGGGATACCAAAGGAGGTCTTATCGTGAGCACCTCTTTGCTAAAGGATTGTATTCGGCGCAGGTTGTCTACCGGGAAACGGATCTGCAGATCTTCAGCGATAAGCCGCCAGACGTGGATTTCTGCGAAAAAAGAATAATTCTTTACCGCGCCCAGATCGAAAAATACATTACCCGGGACAATAAATTTCTTACCAGCCTGAAGCCGGTCCCGGTTGAGATAAGCGCCCCTTTGATCGTAAAACGCATGGCCCGCAGTGCCGAACTTGCCAATGTCGGCCCGATGGCCGCAGTCGCCGGGGCAATCGCCGATTTTCTCGGCAGGGATCTCTTGCGCCGTGGTTCCCGGGAGGTAATCGTGGAAAACGGCGGAGATATCTTTCTGAAATTAAGCAAAACGCGGAAGATCGGATTTTATACCGGAGCCAGGGGTGCCTGGAGGAGTCTGGCCCTAAAGATCAGGCCGCAAGATACCCCTTTGGGCATATGTACTTCTTCGGGGACGATCGGCCACTCTTTAAGTTTCGGTGCAGCCGACAGCGTGACGATCCTTTCCTCCAGCGCCTGCCTGGCGGACGCCGCGGCTACCGCGGTCTGTAACCGCACTGTTTCTTTGCAAGAAGCAGAAGGGGCAATCGATTTCGCCGGATCGATAAAGGGGGTTTCCGCGGCAATCGTCATCTTCGGGAAAAGAATGTTTTGCTGGGGCCGGCTGGAATTTTTCCGGTAATTTCATCGCGCTTGAGGGCTTGATTTTGTTTTCGGGAAATAATATAATAAGCAGATGCCGCAGACCAACATCCTTTTTGTAATTACCAAACTCGAGCTGGGAGGGGCGCAAAAACAGCTATTGAGCATAATCAGGGACCTGGATAAGAATAAATTTACCCCCTTTCTCTTTACTGCCAGGGCAGGAATGCTCGCGGCGGAAGCATCCGCTTTTATCTGCAATATCAAAAGATCGGATTATCTGGAACGGCCGATTCACCCCTGGAAGGACCTTTTTTCTCTGGTCGAAATATTCCGCTACATTAAAGCAAACCGTATCTCCATCGTGCATACCCATAGTTCCAAGGCCGGGATCCTGGGGAGGTTAGCGGCAAAATTTGCCGGGGTAAGACACATCATTCATACCGTGCATGGCTGGTCTTTTAACGACTGCCAGTTTTATCCTTTAAGAAAAATATTCATCTGGCTGGAAAGGGGCATGGCTAAATTCAGCTCGCGGATTATCGTGGTTTGCCGGGCAGACCAGGAAAAAGGGTTAAAAAATTCGATCGGCAGCGCGGGAAAATATTCTCTGATTCACTACGGGATAAATTATGAGGATTTTTCCGCGGGCAACTTGCGGGCAAGGCAGGGGTTGGGGGTGGGGCCGCGCGCCCAGGTGATCACCAACATCTCCTGTTTTAAGCCGCAAAAAGCTCCTCTGGATTTTATTAAGCTGGCCGCGTCACTGGCCAAAGATTTTCCCGAAGCAAGATTCATTCTCGTCGGTGATGGGCAGCTCAGGCCAAGAATAGAAAAAGCGGTTTCCCGGATGGGCCTGGAGAAAAAGGTCATTCTCGTCGGGTGGAGGAGGGATATCGCACAGATTCTTGCGGCCACGGACATCTTTGTGCTTAACTCTCTTTGGGAAGGGATGCCGGTTTGCGTCCTGGAAGCAATGCTTTCTTCTTTGCCGGTTGTCGGTACGGCTACCGGGGGGATAATGGAAATAGTCAGGGACGGCAAAACCGGTTTTCTTGTTTCTTCGCGCGATATCAGGCAGATGCGCGAAAAAACCGCGTTGCTGCTGAAAGATCCCCAATTGCGCCAAGAGTTCGGCAGGGCAGGCCGCGATTCCCTGGGGGATGAATTCCGTACCGAGAAGATGGTCCAGAGGACGCAGGCGCTTTATGAGACATTACTGGTATAATATGAAACGGACCATGGACCAAGAACCACGGACCAAGAACCACGGACCAAGAACCACGGACCACGCAGGTAGCCAGGCTTCATATTTTGCTTACTTGGTCCTTGGTACACGGTCCTTGGTACAGAATTTAAAAAGGAGGAACAATGGCGAATTATGTTCAGGAGCTCAGGCCTTTAATCCAGAATATCGAAAAAGTTATTCTGGGTAAGACCGAGGTAGTGAAGTTTTTAATCGTAGGGTTGCTTACCAACGGCCATGTTTTAATCGAAGATGTCCCGGGAACGGGCAAGACCACGCTTTCTTTGGCCCTGGCCAAATCGATAAACGCCGATTTCAAAAGGATCCAGTTTACCCCGGACCTTTTGCCATCGGATGTTACCGGTGGTTTCATTTATAATGCCAAGACCACGGAATTTGAATTTAGAAAAGGGCCGGTTTTCACAAACATCCTCTTGGCCGATGAAATTAACCGTACTACCCCGCGCACCCAGTCGGCGTTACTGGAATGCATGCAGGAGTTCAAGTTGACTTTGGACGGAAAGACCTTTGAGTTGGCACGGCCCTTTATGGTCATCGCTACGGAAAACCCGATTGAGTTCCAGGGTACTTATCCGCTTCCCGAATCCCAGATCGACAGGTTCCTCCTGAAGATCAGTATGGGGTATTTATCCAGTGAAGAGGAGGTTAAGGTCATCGCCGGTCAAAAAGTAAAGCATCCGATCGAGGATCTAAAACCTGTGATGGATATGCAGAGCGTGCTGCAGCTGCAGCTGGCGGTCAAGAATATCGAAGTTTCAAAGCTCGTGCTGGATTATATCGTAAAAATCGTATCCTTAACCCGGCACCAGGAGGATATAAAACTCGGGGCAAGTGCCCGCGCCTCGATTGCCTTGATGAAGGCGAGCAGTGCCTGGGCGATGCTGGAGGGGCGGGATTATGTGGTCCCGGAAGACGTGGTCAAGCTGCTGCCTTCGGTTTTAAAACACAGGATAGTCTTGCAGCCAAAGGCCGCGGTGGTCGGGAAGAAGTCGGAAGAAGTAATCTCTGAACTGGTCAAAACCGTCGCCGTTCCGTAATTTACAGATGATCAAAGAATATCTGAAAAAATGGATCATGATTTTTATCATTGCCGTGCTGGATCTTCTGATCGCGGCAAAGACCTCGTTGCCATTTTTTTACTTTTTTTTCTGGCTGCTGATTTGGGTTGTTGCGATCTCCTTTTTCTGGGTTTTTATCGAGTATTTTTTGGCCGTCTTTAAGGTCAGAAGGATTGTGGATTCCCGGGTTAGGGAAGGAGACCTCCTGACCCTGGAGGCCCAGATCACCAATGGCGGGCCCTTGCCGATTTTTAATTTTATCCTGGAAGACGGCCTAAGTTGTGCCCCGCTGAATGACAAAAAAAGGCTGCTGGTAATCGATTATTTACCTTCCGGAGTCTCGCGCACCATAAGATATTCCTGCCGCTGCCCGCAGAGAGGTAAATATAGGATCGGGCCCCTGGTCTTGTATTTTTTTGACCCGCTCGGCATCTTTTTCCTTAAAAGAAAATACAATATATTTTCGGATATTTATGTCTTTCCCAGGATTTTTAAGATCAGAAATTTTCCGGTAATCTCCAAGGGTAGCTTTCCCTGGTTTGGGATCGAGTCGGGGAGGGTCACCGGGGAAGACGATGAATTTTACGGTATTAGGGAATACCGGGAGAGCGATCCCGTCAAAAGGATCCACTGGATCTCTACGGCGAGAAAGAACCGTTTGATGGTCAAGCAGTTCCAGCACCAGGCTTTTTACAAGGCGACGATTATCTTCAACCTGGAAAGCGGGAAAAACTATGGACAGGGAACGGAAAGGGTGGCGGAGTACATCATCCGTATTGCCGCTTCGGTCTCCAAGTATCTTTTGGATAATAATGTGGCGCTTGAAATCTTCGCCAACACCGGGGAACTGGTGCACATCCCCGCCAATAAGGGGCCGGAATACCTCGAAGACATCCTGAGGTTCCTTACCCTTGCCGAGGCAAAAAGCAAGGTCAGCCTGGTAGAAACTTTCGAAGAATTCTACAGGCATGTCCCCAATGATACCACTCTGGTCGTGATCATGCTGGATAAAGATTGGGAGGTTATCTCGAAGATCATGAGCCTGGAAAAACGCAATGT
Source organism: Candidatus Omnitrophota bacterium (assembly GCA_028716305.1). Lineage (GTDB taxonomy): Bacteria > Omnitrophota > Gorgyraeia > Gygaellales > Profunditerraquicolaceae > JAQUQA01. Next base: position 26,884 of record JAQUQA010000002.1, read on the forward strand.
CTCCCTGGTACCGCTGATACTTATTTCTTCGACATTCCTGTATTCTTTTGAAAAGCTGGAGCTTTTAAAGGACATAAAAATCAAACTCACGAAAAGTTTTAATTTCACTCCTCTTTTGATTTCCCGGGGGGATAGCCTGGAAGAGGTTTTCCTGAAGAGTTAATATGGAAGAAAAAGACCGCTATCTTTTGTTAGAATTGATCATGACCGGGTTGCTGCTTTTGTCTTTGTTTTTGCTCTTCGGCGGTAACCTCGTCCTCTACCGGCTGGTATCGATATTTATTATCGCCCTGGGTTTTTTCTTCAGCTGGCAGATGCGTTCCGGATCATACCCCTGGCTGGGCTCCCTGGTGGTCTTGACGGTGATCGGGGTAGCCTTCTGGATGGTCTATTCTTTTCTGGCCTCCTCACTGCTGTATAAGGAAGTGATCGTCATCTGCGTGAAGGGATTATTTTTCCTGCTGGCGGCACTGAGTTTTCATGTTTTTGATGCAAGTTACATGAATTACGTGCAGCTATTGAGCATCCCGCTTTTTTTATGCACCCCCCTGGTGATCGAAAGCTATGCCGACCCGCTGGTCATTCTCTTTAATTCCCTGTACCTGGTAGGCTGGTTGTTTATCCTGCGGCTTAAATTTTTTAAATTCTTCAGAAAACCCACTGGGGAGATACTGCAAAACTTCAAATACACGGCCCTGCCGATCATAGTAACATTATGCATCGGGTTGCTTTTTTCGGGGCTGATGGTTTTCAACCTGCCCTTAAAAAAGATGACCGCGGGAGGGCTTTTCCCCTTCGAAGGGGAAGGCGGCCAGGAGAGCCTGAGCGAACTCGAAGAGAGTTATTATGAGCTGGAGAATCAGCTGTTAAATAAGCTTCCCGAGAATATCCCCGTCCAGGAGACTACGGAAAATAAATTTGCCCTCCTGGGGATGCTCGATTACCTGCTCAAGGAATCTTCGACAATCATGGAGGTGGACCGGGCAGATCTGGGGTTGGTCAGTTACTTTAAGACACCCGGGCCGGGGCTGGAAAAAGGCGAAGGTGAAGAGGTCCTGGTCCTGTTGAAGAATTATACCGATATAAAAACCAAAATAAAACAAAGACAGATCAAACAGGAGATGCTTGACAGTTTTAAGAACCCGTTGCTGGTAAAACAAAGATACGACGTGCGCAACGCCATTGAACAGCTGGAGAAAAGCAGTTCTCCAACGGAACTCTCGCAGAATTTAAAAGAACTTCAGGCATTGATCAGAAGGTCATCTCTGGAGAAGGAGGCAAAAGAGGAGTTGCAGCGGCTAAGCCGCGAGTTGGCAGATTGGAAGAAGTATGAAATCGACCGGCAGAATATACAGACCCCGCAGCCGGAACCGGAAACACAGGATCAGGCCGGGCAGGAAGAGGAGTTGGCCGAACCTAAAATTGTGGAAACCAAGCTCGAGCCGCCGCCTCCCGAAGAGGAGCTGCCAAAAGAGGCCCCACAGCTCTCCAGGAAAAGATTTAAATTATGGCCGGTGCTTCCTGTCCGGGCAGTCTTACGGGTCAGTTTCTGGCTCAGCGCGGTGTCATTTTTTATGGTTATATTATGTTTTATCGTGTTTTCAATGATGGTCCTTAAGCGCAAGACCAGTTTAAAAACATTGAGCCGCAGTGATCCCCGGTTGTTCATTATCTCGGCCTACGATAATCTTAAAGAGGTGCTCAAGGCGTTCGGGGTGGAGTGTAATCAACAGATGCTCCCGCTGGTTTTTGCCCGCAATGTGGAGAAGAAATACTCTATTAATGAAGGGGTGTTTTCCAGCTTCGTTTACAGATACGAAGAGGCCAAATTCAGCGTTCGCCACGTGCCCGTTCAGGCAGATGCCCTTGAATTCCTGAAACAATACAATGATTTTCTGAGCATCGCATCCTCGAGCCAAAAGAGCAGCAGGGTGTTGCTCAGGCGTTGCCTCCTGATGCTTAAAAGAAAACCGTTTTTTATTTAGAGTAATACTTTGCCATTAGGGTTTTCCGATGGTATAATGTTACTTAACCGTATTATTCGCATTCACTTTCCAGCCTCAATAAACTTTTATTAGCCCGATTTTTTTAAAAAACATAAAAATGAATTTTTACCTCTGGCTAATCTTTATCAGTTTCGCGGTTTATTGTTTTCTTCTGCCCTTATTTCGAAAAATATCCCTGAAACACGGGATTTTACTGAAAGACAAGGTCTCATTGGTCGGGGGGCCACTTTTGGCCGTTATCTTCATCACGGTTGGCTTTTTTGCGCTTCTCGCATCCGCAGGGGTTTCGCCGCAGATCCTGGGAATTTTCGGCGCTTCCCTGATAATGCTGGTTTTCGGTATTCTCGACGACTGCCGGGAACTTTCCGTGGCCGGAAAGTTCCTCTTGCAGATCGTCGCCTGCTCCGCATTGATTATTTTCGGGGTGAGGACCCGGATTGTCGGCTTGGGCGAGCCTTTGAATATCCTGGTTACGCTGCTCTGGACACTGGGGATCACCAACGCCTTTAACCATCTTGATGTAATGGACGGGGTCGCCGGAGTTTCTGGGGCAGTGATAGCGTCGGCATTTTTCGTGATTTCCCTGGTCAATGGGAACATCCCGGTGGCCATCCTTTCGGCCTGCCTATTTGCCGTAATATCGGGATTCCTTGTTTTTAACTTTCCTCCGGCCAGGGTATATCTGGGGAATGCCGGGAGCCATTTTCTGGGTTTTGTCTTTGCCTCTTTGGCCATGTTGATCAGCTATGCTCCCCTGGAGCGTAAAGTTGCCCTCCTGACGCCGATATTGATATTGGGTTTTCCTGTTTACGATACGCTGTTTCTGATCTTGGCTCGCCTGGTCAGGAATAAGGTCCCTTTTCGCAAGAGTAACGACCATCTGGTGCTGCGGCTGATGTTTCTTGGTTGGGGCAAAAGAAAGATCGCGCTGGTGATCCTCTTCTGGAATTTTATCTTTTTTTGTTTTGCCCTGATTGTAGGTTATTCTTCCAATCTTTTGGGAGCGGCGGCGGTATGTTTTATCGTTTTGGCAAGTTTAATTACTACTAAGCAGATCGGCAAAATCGCTGTAAATGATTAGGAATAAGAAAGTAGTTATTTTGGGGGGCGGACTTAGCGGGTTAAGCGCTGCCTGGCACTTACAGAGGAAAGGTATTCCCTGCTCCCTTTTTGAAAAGGAAAATTCGACCGGAGGATTATGCCGCTCCAGGCAAAGCAACGGTTTTACCTTCGATTCCTGCGGGCACCTTTTGCATTTTAAACACCGCTATGCCTTTGGGCTGGTTAAGCGGCTGCTCTCGGAAAACCTGGTCGAGCATAAAAAAAGCGCCTGGATCTTTTCCCACAAAACATTTACCCGTTATCCTTTTCAGGTCAACCTTTACGGATTACCCCAACCGGTAGTAAAAGAATGTCTGTTAGAGTTTGTTAAGGCGCGTTTTAACGGCAAAAACGGTTTTCCGGAAGACCCCTCCTTTCTTGACTGGATAAATCAGACCTTGGGCAAAGGGATCGCCCGGCATTTTATGGTGCCTTATAACAGTAAATTCTGGACAATCCCGCTCTCCAAGATCACCTGTGAATGGTTTGACGGATTTATTCCCGTTCCTTCGTTGAAAGAGGTGATCGAGGGGACCATTGGGCCGACCAGCCGGATCTTTGGCTATAATGCCAGATTCTGGTATCCCGCTAAGGGGGGGATAGGGGAGCTGACCAGGGCTTTTTCCTCCAGGATAAAGAACATCTTCCTGGGGCAGTCGGCGCAGAGTATAGATTTGAAGGGAAAGACGGTGCATTTTTCCGGCGGAAATAGCGTGAAATTTGATTATCTTATCTCTACTATTCCCTTGCCGGAATTCCTCAGGCTCGCCGGCCGTCTTCCTAAAAGGATCGCCAGCTCCTCGAAACAGCTTAAACATAATTCTATTTTTAATCTTAACCTGGGGATAGACCGGCAGGGGCTGTCCGGGAAACATTGGGTATATTTTCCGGAGAAAAAATATCCTTTTTTCCGGGCGGGCTTTTTTTCCAGCTTTTCCAGAGGGCTTTGTCCACCGGGGGCAAGCTCTCTTTATATCGAGGCCAGTTATTCCGAGGATAAACCGATAGATAAAGGTGATATCGAACAGAGGCTGATCAAGGGAATGTTTGAATGCGGGATCTTAAGGCCATCGGACCGGATCCTGGCCAGGGAGGTAAATGATATCAAGTACGGGTATATTATCTACGACAGAAACCGCGGCTCTGCGTTGAAGCAGATTAAGGATTTTTTGAAAGAGAAGGACGTTTTCTGTCTCGGCCGCTATGGTGGATGGGAGTATTTTTCCATGGAAGACGCGATCCTGGAAGGACGCAAGATCTGCGAGGTGTTTATTTAAATGTTAAAAGAAAGGCTGATCAAGGTATATTCCTCCAGGGGAATATTACGGGAAATGTGTCTCAGGCAGTTAAAGACAAGGTATGCCGGATCGCGGCTGGGGATCTGGTGGGCGGTAGTGACCCCGCTTTTAATGGCCCTGAGCATCAACATTGTTTTTAACGGTATCTTAAAAATTGGAATCGAAAATTACACCCTTTTCGTGCTTGCCGGCATGATCCCCTGGTTTTTTTTCACCAGCGCCCTGGAGCAGGCCACAGGATCCTTTTTGACCAACGCCTCGATCATCAGGCAGGGAATTTTTCCCAGGGAGTTCGTTCCTCTCTCGGTGATCCTGGCGAATCTTTTGAATTTTCTGATCGGGCTGTTGATCCTCTTGCCGGTTT
>JAQUQA010000003.1:0-20295 GCA_028716305.1 Candidatus Omnitrophota bacterium
TCCGCGAGCAACCACCAGCCATGGGCAAAAATAGTCATCTTCTTCGGCAGCTCTATGCCCAAGGCATGCAGCATTGCCGGCCAGTAGACCGCGTGCTGACGCAGGATATCCTTGCCGATCAGATGGATCACCTCTGCGTCCTTCTGCCACCAGGCAGAGTGATAAACCCCCTGGTCATCAAAACTCCCTACGGCACTGATATAGTTAACCAGGGCGTCGAACCAGACATAGGTGACGTGGTCCGGGCTAAAAGGTAACGGGATCCCCCAGCTTAAACGCTCTCTGGGGCGGGAGATACACAAGTCGCTAAGTTCATTCAGCTCCAGGAAGCTTAAAATCTCGTTCCTGCGGATCTCTGGAAGGATAAAATAGGGGTTATTTTTAATGTAATCGATCAGCCAGCGGCGGTATTTCGATAACTTAAAAAAATAATTGGTCTCACTGATCCTCTCTACCGGTCGTTTACAGTCGGGGCAACTCTGCTCCACAAGCTGGGATTCGGTCCAGAATGTTTCGCAGGGCGTGCAATACCAACCCTGGTAATTCGCGGAATAAAATTCACCTTTTTTTTCTAGGATCGCCAGGACCTGCTGCACAAAATCAATGTGCCTTTTTTCAGTAGTGCGGATGAAATCATCGTAAGAGATATCCAGCTTGCCCCAGAGTTCACGGAATTGCCTGACGGTCCTATCGACAAACTCCTGGGCGGAGATTTTCTGTTCATCCGCCGACTTCTGGATCTTTTGCCCATGCTCGTCGGTACCGGTCAAAAACCAGACGTTTTCTTTGCCGAGCATTTTGCGCCGGAAACGCACTAACGTATCTGCCGCGATGGTCGTATAAGAGTGGCCGATATGCGGAGAGGCATTAACGTAATATATCGGAGTGGTGACATAACATTTATTTGCCATGCTCTTTTTCCTTATAGCTGATCTCAACCTGTATGCCGTCTTCCAGCTCCACGGTCGCGGAACGCTTAAAGACGTTGATGGCAATTACCTTGCCCTTACCCTGAGGAGTAGATATCTTCTCCCCCTCCCGGGGAAGCCCCTTGGAAAGGATCTTGTAGGTCTCGTATTCGAAATTGAGACAACACATCAGCCTGCCGCAAAGACCGGAGATCTTCGGCGGATTGAGCGGTAACCCTTCCTCCTTGGCCATCTTGATCGTCACCGGTTCAAAGTCTTTCAGGAACCTGGCACAGCAAAGCTCCCTGCCGCAGGAACCAAACCCTCCGAAAAATTTCGCCTCATCCCGCACGCCGATCTGCCTGAGTTCTATCCTGGCCTTAAATATCTTAGCCAGGTCCTTAACCAGGTTCCTGAAGTCAACCCTCCCCGAAGCGGTAAAGTAAAAAACGATTTTCGTCCGGTCAAAAGAGTACTCGGTCTGCACCAGCTTCATCTCAAGCTTGTGTTCTTCGATCTTCTTGGAACAGGTGGAGAATGCCTCTTTGGCCTTGGAACGGTTTTCTTCGATTTGCCTGATATCGCCGCTGTGTGCCGGGCGCAGTATTTTTTTTACCGCCTCTTTTGCCGCGTTTTTCATTGCCTCTTCGTCCGGAGGCATGATCAACCCGTAATCCACCCCGCGGTCATGTTCGACGATAACATAATCTCCTTCTTTAACCTGAAGTTCCGAGGCGTTATAAAAATATGCCGAACCAAAATCCCTTAACCGGACCAAGACCCTTTTTTCCATTATCTATCCTTTCATAAAACCTTTTATGCAGCTCGAGAGCAGCTTAAGATTAACGTTCTGCTCAAGATACAAGATTGAATTTGAACAAAGCTCCAGCGCTTCATCCAGTTCCGAGAAAGTATAACGTTGCCCCGACTGAATCACCAGTTCCTTGCGGTCGGCGTGTATCAACTCAACCGGGTCCAGGCCGCTTTTCACCAGGTAGATATCCCTTAGCCAGGTGCTTAAAATACGCAGGTAAAGACGTAAGGCATCCTTTTCCCCGGCCTCCTGAGGCAGGGGCTTGTTTTTATCGATAAACCCGTCAATGATCCGGTTTTTTTCCCGGAAGATATCGCCGTCCTTGATCGCCAGCGCCGCGCCAAGCCTTCCTTCGCAAAACCAGGCCAGGAAATGCGCATACCCCCTGTCGATCCCGTAATCCGAATGCAATATCCCGGCTAACTCCTGCCTGGGCATTACGGAAAACTTCACGATGCGGCAGCGGGAGATAATGGTCTTAAACAATAACCCCGGACGGGAGGAAACCAGGATGATCAGGCTGTTTTTAGGCGGCTCCTCGAGAACCTTTAAAAGCGCGTTCTGGCCTTCGGCAGTAAGATTATGCGCGTTATTGATGATAAAGACCTTCTTTCTTCCTTCATACGGTTTAAGGATGATCTCCTTCTGCAGCTGCCGGATATCTTCGATCTTGATCGTTCCCGAGTCCGAAAATTCCTGGGCCTCCACGCTTTCAATAACCCGGACATCAGGATGCTGCCCCTTATCGATTTTCAGGCAAGAAGGGCATTGATCGCAGGAATCAAGCTCCGATTCGCGCGGTTCCGCCAGGCAGTTCAGGGCCTTGGCAAATACCCTGGCGGCAACGGCTTTTCCGGTTGCCTCCGGACCGGTAAATAGATAACTGCAAGCCAGGTTCCCGCTTTCCATACAGCTTTTTAATAAATTGACTGCGTGGCCCTGGCCCCGGATAGCGCTAAATGACATATTTATCCACCAATCCCCTGATCTTTTCCTGGGTATTCTTTAAATCCTTCTCTACCTTTACCAGTTTTATCCTCCGCGGCTCGAGGCGGATCAATTTCAGGTATCCATTACGCACCTTAACATGATAACCCAGTGGCCTTCTTTCAATCCTGTCTTTGGTAAATTTACGATGCACTAATCCTTTTTTTACCGGAAGATCAAGAAAAATGGTCAGGTCGGGCTTTAACCCTGCGGTAGCAAATCCGCCGATCTGCCTGATCAGTCCGGTATCCACCCCCAGGCCATACCCCTGGTAAGCCAGCGTGGAATCCAGGAAACGGTCACAGATAACGATCTTTCCGCTTAAGAGCGCGGGCCTAACTATTTCTTTAACGATCTGTGCCCTGGCGGCCATATAAAGCAACATCTCGCAGGCTTCGGACATGAGACGGTTTTCCGGGTCAAGCAGGATCTTGCGGATCTTTTCGCTGATCCGGGTCCCTCCCGGCTCGCGCACGTAAACCACCGAAAAACCTTTTCGCTGAAGATGCGCGGCCAGAAGTTTTGACTGCGTGCTCTTCCCGCAGCCTTCAGAACCTTCGAATGTAATAAATTTACCTTTCATAAATCAATCCTTTATAATAGCGCAAAGCGTAAAACGCAAAGCGCAAAACTACAGCGTAAAGTGTAAAACGGTTATATTTCTCTTCTCCAATCCTGCCCGTCCTTAGTATCTTCAACGATTATTCCGTATTCTTTTAGCAATTTTGTCCTTATTTCATCGGAACGCTTGAAATCACCGCTTTTTCTGGCTTCTTGTCTCTGGAGTATTAATTCTGCTTCCTCTTCGGAAAGTCCATCTTTGGCGAAATTGTTCAAAGAAAGACCGAAGATTTTTCTTGTTAGATGCTGCAAGGTAACTGCTGCCGCATCGATTTTATCATAATAATCCAGATCGTTCTTACCCGAGTCTATAAATTTATTAGTCTCGGTAACTAAATCAAAAAGATGCCCCAGGGCGAGCGGGGTATTGAAATCATCATCCATCGCCTCAATAAAAGAATCTGTTTTTTCTTTAACAAAATCGATGCCGATTATCTTTCCAAGTTTCTTTGGCATTTTCATTTGACAAACTTTTTGTAAGAATATCTCTAATCTCTGGACCGCTTTCTTGGCCTCTTCTATCTTCTCCCAGGTAAAATCAACCGGGCTGGAATAATGGGCCTGGAGAAAGAATATTTTCAGGATGTCGGCGGGATATTTTTTCAGAAAATCGCTTATCATCACAAAATTGCCCAGCGATTTCGCCATCTTCTGGCCGTTGATAGTCAACAGGCCGTGGTGTATCCAATAACGGGCAAATTTTTTACCAGCCCCTTCGGATTGGGCAACTTCATTTTCATGATGCGGAAAAATTAGATCCAAGCCACCGCCATGGATGTCAAACTCATCTCCTAATATATCAGAGCTCATTACTGAACACTCGATATGCCAACCCGGTCTGCCCTTGCCCCAGGGGCTATCCCAGGAAGGCTCCCCCTCCTTGGCCTTTTTCCATAAGGCGAAATCCAGAGGGTCTTTTTTATTCTCTCCCGGAGAAATCCTGGCGCCTGCCTCCATATTTGCCAGCGACTGGTTGGAAAGCTTGCCGTAATTCCTGGCTTTTTTGATATCAAAATAGACATCGCCGCCAGCAGTATATGCCGCCCCGCGCTCGATAAGATTTTGGATAAATTTCTGCATTGCCGGCCTGTCCGGCGCGATAAATTCCGTTGCCTTAGGTTCAAAATCAGGCGGAATAATACTTAGTTCTTTCATCGCCGCGTGGTAAGAATCGAGATACTTGCGGGCAACTTTTTCGGTCGCCTGATTCAGATCCTCCCCCTTAAACTCATTTCCCGCCTTATTGATTATCTTGTCGTCTACATCCGTGACATTACGCACGAACTTTACTTTATACCCCCGGTAAACAAGGTAACGACGGATCACATCAAAAATATAGGCGCTGCGGGCATGGCCGATATGCGGATCGTCATAAACCGTCGGCCCGCAGACGTACATTTTCACCTCGGGAGGTACTATCGGAAGAAATTCGTCTTTTTTTCTGGTTAAGGAGTTATGGATATATATGGGCATAATTAACAGCGTAAAGTGAAAAGTGCAAAGCGCAAAACTACAGCGCAAAGCGCAAAACGTTTTGAGTTTTACACGTAACTTTGCGTTTTGCTCTTTGCGTTTTGCGCTTATTATCTATTTATTCTCTATCTTATCAATCCGTTTCTGCAGCTCTTCGATATTCTGCATGATCGGATCAAGGACGTGGCTGTGATCCAGGGCAACGTCGATTTTTTTACCGTCCTGCTTGGTGACCCTGCCGGGGACCCCCACTACCGTCGAGTTCACCGGGACATCTTTGATCACCACGGCGTTTGCCCCGATATAGGAATTATCCCCGACTATAATATTACCCAGAACCTTGGCACCCGCTCCGATGACAACATTATTGCCGATGGTCGGATGGCGCTTCTCGTGTGCCAGGCCGGTACCCCCCAGGGTTACCCCCTGATAAAGTAAAACATTCTCGCCGATGACCGCGGTCTCTCCGATCACTACGCCCATACCGTGGTCAATAAAGAGCCCCCTGCCGATCTTTGCCCCGGGATGGATCTCGATCCCGGTAAAGAACCTGGCGACCTGGCTTAGGTAGCGTGCCGGCAGGTATAGGCGCATCCGATACAGTCGATGCGCCAGCCGATAAACCACCAGCGCGTGCAGACCCTGATAAAGCAGTACGATCTCCAGAAAACTCTTTGCCGCCGGGTCTCTTTTCTGGGCGGATTTTATCTCGCAGTAGAATATTACCGATACCAATACCGTCTTAAGCACTAAGATCGCGATCAAGGCCAGAATAATCATCCATAGAATATCCATTGTATCTATCCTCTCCGGTAAACTCTAAATCCTAAATATGATCAAACCCTAAACTCTAAATACTAAATCCTAAACAAATCCAAAAAATAATAATGTCAAATTCCCAGCGGCGGTTCTGCTTTATCTCGGGGGACGGTTGTACTTGATCCCGGGGACGGTTGTACTTGAGTCTCAGAACCGTCCCTGGTTAACTTTAAGCTTAAAGCTTACAACTTATAACTTAATTATCTGTCTTCTCAATCATCACCACGGCATAGCTGGCAATCGCTTCTTTGCGGCCGGTCTCTCCCATACCTTCGTTTGTCTTTGCCTTGATACTGACCCGGCCCGCGTCGATTTCCAGGACCGCGGATATTTTTTCCCTGATCAGCTTCTTGAACGGAGAAAGCACAGGTTCTTCGGCAATAACCACCATATCGATATTGCCGACAACATACCCCTTGGCCTTAGCCAAGAGATGAATTTTTTTCAGCAGTTCAACGCTGGAGATATCCTGATACTGCGGGTCGGAATCCGGAAAATGCTCGCCGATGTCCGATTCTCCCAAGGCGCCCAAAATCGCGTCGCCTACGGCATGCAAGAGGACATCTGCATCCGAATGCCCCAAGAGGCCTTTGACATAAGGGATCTCGACCCCTCCGAGAAAAAGCTTCCTGCCATCGACTAATCGATGGATATCGTAACCAATTCCTATTCGTGATATCATAATTTAATTAGCGTAAAGTTCAAAACGCAAGACGCAAAACTACAGCGTAAAACCCAAAACGTTTTGCGTTTTAAACTTAAATTTTGCGCTTTGCGTTTTACGCCTTGCGCTTCTTAACTATCCCCTCAGCGATAATCAAATCTTCTGGCGTAGTGATCTTGATATTAAAATATGAGCCCGCGACCACGCTGACCTTAATTCCGGCCTTCTCCACTACGCTTGCCTCATCAGTTACCGTTTCCCCGCCAAACCTGGCATACGCCTGGACAACCAGGAATTTCTTGTAAACCTGCGGGGTTTGCACTTCCCAAAGCTCATCCCGTTTCAGGGTTTCCTCTACCACACCGACAACCCTTGGTTCTTGGTTCTTGGTCCCTGGTACGGGAGCGCCGATTATTTTAACTCTCTTAATCGTCGCCTTCACCGGCACCGCCAGGATCGCCGCCCCGGTCTTGGCGGCTTCTTCTATTACCGCGGTAATTTCTTTCCTCCCGATAAATGGCCTGACCGCATCATGGATCAAAACCAACCGGGCATTGCCCTTTACGGCGTTCAGGCCCCGCAATACCGAATCCTGCCTTCTTTCCCCGCCTAAAACCAGAGAATTGATTTTCTTAATCCGGTACTTTTTGATGATTTTCTTAACCTGGCCAAGGCAGGCGGCGTTAGCCACCACCACGATATCGCTGATTTGAGGATGGCCGGCCAGTTCCAGGAGCGAATAAAGCAAAATTGGCTTTTTCCCCAGGCCGATCAGGATCTTCGGGATCTTCGATTTAAAACGCCTGCCGCTGCCGGCAGCCACTACTACCGCGGAGGCCTTGATCATCTTTCCAGTTTTGTGAAGATCATCCTGCCTGCCTGGGTCTGCAGGACCGAAGTCACCACAACCTTAACTTCCTGGCCGATCAGCCGGCGCGCCTCTTCGACCACAACCATCGTCCCGTCTTCCAAATAGCCTACTCCCTGGTTGTGCTCCTTACCTTCCTTGATCAACTTGATCTGCATCTCTTCACCCGGAAAAACTACCGGCTTCAGGGCGTTGGCCAATTCATTGATATTCAGGACCTTGATCCCCTGTAAAGAAGCCACGCGGTTTAAGTTAAAATCCACGGTCAATATCTTTGCCCCCATAAGCTTGGCCAGCTTAACCAGCTTGGCATCCACTTCCGGGGTCTCGGGAAACTCTTCTTCGTGCAAGGCAATTGCCTGACCGAGCTCCTTTTGGATGGCATGCAGGATCTCCAGGCCCCTGCGGCCGCGCTGCCGCTTGATCGGGTCTGTCGAATCCGCTATCTGCTGTAATTCTTTTAAAACGAATTTCGGGATAATGATTTTCCCCTCCAAAAACCTGGTCTTGATAATATCGAATATCCTTCCGTCGATGATCACGCTGGTATCCAATAACACCATCTCTTCGATCTGGTCCTGGCGGCGCAGCCTGACATAAGGAATGATGATATTAAATTCATCCTTGCCGCGTAATCCTATGGACATCCCCAGATAACAGAAGATCAAAGTCAGCGTAACCCTGATCAAAGAAAGCGCGGAGATCGAGATGGGGGCCAGGCTAAAGGCATCGGTAACCATCTTGGCCATAATCAGACCCAAAATCAGCCCGAAGACCGCGCTGGAAAGGCCGCGCACCGAAACCTTGCCCATACCTATTTCAAGCAAAATAATCCCCAGGCCGGCCGTTGCCCCGACTAGCCCGCCCAACAACTCCGAGCCATAAGGGGCTACGGTGGTATACCCGACAATAGCGCTGCCGACGACAAAAAGCATGCGTAATAAAAATAAATTCATATGATTACCTCCTTAAAGCGATATCCAGGGCTTCTTTCAAAGTAGAAACCGGGATCAGCTCCAATGGCCCTTTCTTAAAATCCAGGTTCTTATGATTATTCCTGGGTATGACTGCCTGGCGGAACCCCAGTTTTTGCGATTCCTTCAGGCGGACAAGCGTCTGGCTGATACTCCTGACCTCCCCTGCCAGGCCCAGTTCTCCGAAAAATACGGTATCGGCGGCCACCATTTTTTCCTGGTGCGCCGAACTGACGGCAACCGCCACCGCCAGGTCCGCTGCCGGATCAGCTATCTGGATCCCCCCGGCAACGTTAAGAAAGATATCCTCCATCTCCAGGTGCAGCCCGATGCGTTTTTCCAGCACCGCGATCAAAAGGCTTAGACGGTTAAAATCAAATCCTTGCGCGCGGCGCCGCGGATAACCAAATCCGGATTTACTGACCAGGGCCTGGACCTCTACGAGAAGCGGGCGGCTTCCTTCTAAAACAGAGGTCACCACCGAACCCGAAACCTCCTTCGGCCTTTCCGATAAAAAGATCTCCGAAGGATTCTTGACTTCCTTTAACCCCGAGGCGCTCATCTCAAAAACGCCTATTTCATTAGTAGAGCCGAACCTGTTCTTAACCGCCCTTAAAATCCTGTAGATCGCGAATCTGTCACCCTCAAAATAGAGTACCGTATCAACGATATGCTCCATTACCCGCGGCCCTGCCAATGTCCCTTCTTTGGTCACATGACCGATAATAAACACGGCGATCCCGGTGGTCTTAGCCAGCTGCGTAAGGATAGAAGAACACTCCCTGACCTGTCCGACGCTTCCCGGAGAAGAGGTAAAGTCCGGATGAAAAATCACCTGGATAGAATCTATGACCACCGCCTGGGGCTTGATCTTTTTAATATGCTCCACGATCACGGATAAATCTGTCTGGTTGACTATATAAAGCGTTTCGCTGTTATCCCCCAGGCGGCGGGCGCGCAGTTTTGTCTGGGCGACCGATTCTTCCGAGCTGACGTAAAGCACCGTATGACCCTGGCGGGTGAGCTCATTAGAAACCTGCAGGGAAATCGTAGATTTACCTATTCCGGGGTCGCCGCCGATCAGTATCACCGAACCGGGAACAATACCGCCGCCTAAGACCCGGTCGAACTCGGCCATCCCGGTCTTTAACCTGACATCTTCAGAGACATCGATGTCTTTTAAGAGCACGGGTTCTTCTTTGTAGGGGGCGCTCTGCTGCGGCCGGGATTTGGCAAGCGGGGCGGAATAATCTTCCTCCACAAATGAATTCCAATTATTGCAATCAGGGCACCTGCCCAGCCACTTGAGTGACTGATACCCGCAACTCTGGCAGGAAAAAACAGTTTTTGTCTTCATCGGCTAAAAGTACCTTACTTCTTTTTATTATTTCTATAGAAGAGTTTCCAGGGGTTCTTTTTCAAGTCCGCGGTCATCTCTTCCAGATTATTATAAACGCTGTCATCGTGAAGAAACTTACCAACCGTCCCCTCGCCCTTGTTGACCTGGACAATCGTCTGATCTAAATTCTCGACTATTCCCTTGGCAGTGCGGAATATCTCGTGCATCGGGATAGGATCTATCCCTACCAGGGTTTCTCCCCCCTGCAGGCACTGATCATAATCGGTTCCCGGCATGATCTCGATATACTTTTCTCCCAGAAGGCCCAGGGTATTGACCCAGATGGTAGAGTCTCTCGGGATCTCCACCTTGCTCTTGATCCAGCATCGCACGAGCACCTGGTCCTTTTTTTCTTCGGGCAGATAATTGAATTCGATCTTCTTGACTTCCCCTACATCGACTCCGGCAAAACGGATCGGGGCTCCGACTTTCACTCCGTTCACAAAATTAAAGATAAAGCCCACATTGTAACCGGAGGCCCAGGTCCGGAATTTACCGATAGATAGAATAAACACCGCCAGGATGATCAAACCGATAAAAACGAAGATACCGACCTTCAGCTCAGTTTTTGTCTTGCCAAAAATCATCTCACTGCCTCCGTGTTATATATGTGGGTTTAAAGCTATGCTCTATGGTTTCGGTAATCGGCCCCTTTGCCAGGCCGTTGATGAACTGATGCACCACCGGGTGTTCCAGGTTCTGGATCTCCTGAGAAGTCCCTTCGGCGATAATCCTGCCTTCATACATCATGGCGATACGATCCGCCACCCGGTAAGCACTTTTCATGTCATGAGTGACCACGATAGAAGTAACCTTCAGCTTATCGTGCAGGTCGCGGATCAACTCGTTAATACTGTCGGCGGTAATCGGGTCAACCCCGGTAGTCGGCTCATCATAAAGAATGATCTCCGGCTTGATGCACAGGGCGCGGGCCAGAGAAACCCTTTTTTTCATCCCCCCGCTTAACTCCGAAGGCATCAGGTTGACGATACCGCACAACCCCACCAGGCACAATGATTCTTCTATTCTTTCTAAGAGATCGTTTTTTGTTATATTCGTATGCTCGATCAAGCCAAAACCGACGTTTTCCCCGACGGTCAATGAATCAAAAAGCGCGCCGCCCTGAAAGACGTATCCGATCTTCATCCTTAAGCTGTTCATCTCTTTCTCCTTGAGCAAGCCGACATCTTTTCCGCCGACAATCACCTTGCCTGCCTGGGGCTTAAGGATCCCGATGATGTGTTTTAATAAAACGGACTTTCCGCAGCCGGAACGGCCGATGATCACACAGGTGGAACCCTTTTGGATATTCAGGTTCAGAGAATTAATGACCCTATGCTCTCCGAATGACCTGCTCAAGCCGGAAATCTCGATCATTTTTTCTTCGCTCATCATCTTTAGGGAAAAATAAAATAAAACAATGCCGTAAAGAAACAATCGGCAATAATAATCATGATAAAGGTAATTACCACCGAACGCGTGGTTGCCTGGCCGACACCCTCTGCTCCCCCCTCGACATTGAACCCCTCGAAACAACTGACCAGGGCAATGATCATCCCGAAGAAGATTGTTTTAAAAACACCGGTAAAGAGGTCCTTATAAAGCAAAGCGTCGAAAGTAACCTGCAGATACATGCTGGAAGTAATCCCCAGCTTATAAACACAGATCAGATAGCTGCCGAGGATCCCGACAAAATCGGCATAGAGTGTCAAAAGCGGTAAGACGATCATCAGCGCCAGAAAACGCGGCACTACCAGATATTTTATCGGGTTGGTGGCAAAGGCCTCCAGGGCGTCGATCTGCTCGGTTACCTGCATCGAGCCGAGCTCCGCGGTAATCGACGCGCCGACCCTTCCGGCAACTACCAGCGCGGTAATCACCGGGCCAAGCTCTCTGACCAGCGATAACGCCACCATGCTGGCGATATACATCTCGGAGCCGATGCGCTGCATAAAATAAGCGGTCTGCAGCGCGAAGATGAAACCGATGAACAGGGCCACCAGGCTAACGATGGGAAGGCTGTCGTATCCGGCTTTCTTTATCTGTTCGATGACACGGTCTTTTCTAAACGGCAAGGTAAAGATCTGAAGAAAAGTCTGTAAGCTTAAGTTGGCCATCCCGCCCAAGAAAAAGAGCATGGACCAGACGTTTCGCCCGATGATAATAAAGAATTTAAGCTTCATTGCTCAAAAACCAACTCCTCATTTTTACGCAGCACCTTAACCAGCGCGCCTTCCTTAAACCTCTTACCGATAATATCCGAAGCCAGTGAATCCTCCAGGTACCGCTGGATCGTCCGTTTCAGAGGCCTGGCGCCGAAGACCGGGTCAAAGCCTTTTTCGATGAGAAACTCCTTGGCCTCAGGAGTGATGGTCAGGGTAATATTCTGTTCTTTGAGCCGTTCGGTAACGTAACCCACTTCGATCTCGACGATCCGCTGCAGGTCTTCTTTTACCAGCGGCCTGAAGACAATGATATCGTCGATACGGTTTAAGAACTCCGGCTTAAAAGTACGTTTTACCTCGTCAAGCAGGCGTTCCTTCATCTCCTGATAAGAGACGTCTTGGCTCTGGCTCTTAAAACCGAGCGAACCGGTTTTGCGGATCAGTTCCGCTCCGACGTTAGAGGTCATAATCATCACCGTATTACGAAAATCAACTTTTCTGCCAAAGCTGTCGCTGAGCCTGCCGTCTTCGAAAACCTGCAAAAGCAGGTTAAAGACATCCGGATGGGCCTTCTCGATCTCATCCAGCAGGATCACCGAGTAGGGACGGCGCCTGACCTTTTCCGTCAGCTGTCCGCCCTCTTCATAGCCCACGTATCCCGGAGGGGCGCCGATCAGACGGGAAACATTGAATTTTTCCATATACTCGGACATATCCAGCTGCAGCAACGCGTCTTCATCCCCAAACATGAATTCCGCCAAGGCGCGCGCCAAGAGGGTCTTGCCGACGCCGGTAGGCCCCAAGAATATAAATGAACCGATCGGACGGCGGGGGTCCTTGATCCCGGCACGCGAACGCCGGATGGCATGCGCGATCGCGCTGATCGCCTCCTCCTGCCCGACTACCCGCTGATGCAGCTCTTCCTCGATCTTTAGTAGTTTCTCTCCCTCTTTTTCCTCCAGCCTGATAATCGGTATCCCGGTCCACTGGGCAACGATCTTGGCGATCTCTTCCTCTCCTACCTCGGGCCGCAGTTTATCCTTGGACTGCGACCATTCCCGGTTCAACTGCTCCAGCTCCTGACGGGCAACCCTTTCCTGGTCGCGCAGCGACGCGGCTTTCTCGAAATCCTGCGATTTGATGAAAGCCTCTTTTTCCTTGCGTAACCCCTCGACTTTTTCCTCAAGCTTCTTGATCTCCGGAGGCACGATTAAAACGTTCAGTCGCGCGCGCGACCCGGCCTCATCGATCAGATCGATCGCCTTGTCCGGCAGGAACCTGCCGGAGATGTAGCGGTCGGCCAGTTTTGCCGCGGCCTCCAGGGCGTCGTCTTTAAAAATAACGCGGTGGTGGGCCTCATATCTGTCCCTTAAACCTTTTAAGATCTCTACCGTCTGAACTACGGAGGGCGGTTCAACCATGATCGTCTGGAATCTTCTCTCCAGAGCGGCATCTTTCTCGATATATTTGCGATACTC
Organism: Candidatus Omnitrophota bacterium; assembly: GCA_028716305.1. Taxonomy (GTDB): domain Bacteria; phylum Omnitrophota; class Gorgyraeia; order Gygaellales; family Profunditerraquicolaceae; genus JAQUQA01. The sequence goes on from JAQUQA010000003.1 coordinate 13,171, forward strand.
GTCCATGGTCGTTGCGCCGATACACTGGATCTCTCCGCGGGAAAGCGCGGGTTTAAGGATATTAGAGGCGTCGATCGCTCCCTCGGCAGCTCCGGCCCCAACCAGGGTGTGCAACTCATCGATAAAAATAATCACGTCTTGGGAACGCTTGATCTCCTCCATTACCGCCTTGATCCTTTCCTCGAATTGGCCGCGGTATTTGGTCCCGGCAACCATCAATGCCAGGTCCAGGACGATAATACGCTTATTCCTTAAAACCTCGGGGACGTTGCCGACGACAATCGACTGGGCAAGCCCTTCTACGATCGCGGTCTTGCCGACGCCTGCCTCCCCGAGTAAAACCGGATTATTCTTGGTGCGCCGGCTCAAGATCTGGATCACCCGCTCAATCTCGCCTTTTCTGTCAATCACCGGATCAAGCTTGCTTTCCTTGGCCAAGGCAGTAAGGTCACGGCCAAAGGCGTCCAGGGCGGGTGTCTTGGTCTTAGCCTGTTGACTCTGGCCAAAACCCGGCAGGGCAGAACCAAGTAATTCCATCACCTCGTTGCGGACCCTCTCCAGATCCAACCCCAGGTTCAATAAAACCTGCGACGCCACACCCTCCCCCTCGCGGATCAACCCTAAAAGCAGATGCTCCGTCCCGATATAATTATGCCCCAGGGAACGCGCCTCCTCAGCGGCCAACTCCAATGCCTTTTTTGCCCGCGGGGTAAAAGGAATATCACCGATAATCTGAGTAGTCGGCCCCGGCTGCACGAGTTTCTCGATCTCCAACCTTATATTTTCCAGCGACAACCCCATTTTCTGCAATACCGTGGCCGCCACTCCCTCTCCCTCGCGGATCAGCCCCAGCAAAATATGCTCGGTCCCTATATAGTCGTGGTTAAATCGCCTTGCTTCTTCTTTGGCTAAAATGATCACTTTGCGCGCTCTTTCGGTAAAACGATTAAACATCGGTGAACCTCCTATATGATAGCGGTGTAAAAATAATAATTCCGTTCGGTGAACGGCGTTCTGCGTTAGTGCGTAAGCTCAAGAGCACTAAGCTTACAGCTTATAACTTACAACTTACAACTTACGGATAAATATTTAAGCTTTTAGTTTAAGTTTTGCGTTTTGACCTTTGCCTTTTGAGCTCCAACACTCTATTTTCCGTTTTATAATTGCAACTTGTTCCTGATAATCTCCGCCCGCTTGACGTCCCTTTCCTGCGCAGAGAATTTTTTCTTCTCAAGTTTCTGCAGGTGCGCCGGCTGGGTGCTGATAAATAAATGGTTTATCGAACTACGATCCACGTTCTTGATCATCCCCAGGTCACTGCCCAGCCTGAGCATCGACAATAATTCAACCGTCTCCTGGCTGGAAATAATATATGCGTTCTTTAAGATCCCGAAGCTGCGGTTAACCCGGTCCTCCAGGACAGTCCGGCTGTGCGACAACAACACCTCCCTGGCCTGGTTCTCCTGCTCGATAATCTGCTTGATCAGGCCGGTGATATTACCAAGGATCTCCGCTTCGCTGCGCCCCAAAGAAACCTGATTTGAAATCTGGAAAAAATTGCCCGTTGCCTGTGTCCCCTCTCCGTAGAGGCCGCGCGTGGTAAAGCTGAGTTTAGCGATCGCCGCCAGGACGCGGTTGATCTGACGGGTCATTACCAGCGCCGGCAGGTGCAGCATCACCGAACCGCGCATACCGGTGCCGGTATTCGTCGGACAGGCGGTAAGATACCCCCACTCGGGCAAAAAGGCAAAATCGAACTTAGCAGAGAGGGCATCATCGAGTTTATTGATAATATTCCAGGCCTCCGGGAGATTAAAACCGGATTGCATTACCTGGATCCTTAAATGATCCTCCTCATTGACCATTACCGAGACTATCTCGTCTTCGTCTATGATCACGGCATGCGAATTTTTTTTCTGGGCATGCTCATGCGACATCAAATGCCTCTCTACCAGGAATTGCTTGTCCACACCGTCTAACTCGGCCATGCGGAATACCGTGCTATTTTTTAAATACTCCAGTGAATCCTTGGCCTTAATGATGTTTTCCAGGACTTCCTCGCTCTGTTTCTTTGTGGCCCAATGAGGAAAAGAATAATCCTGGAGGTTTCTAGCCAGGCGGATGCGGCTGGAGATGACGATATCGGAATTTGGGCCCGTGCCCCTTAACCATTCGCTGATATGCTCTAAGAGGTCATCGACTTTCATTCGAATCTTCCTTTTTGGTTTCTTGTGGGTCCTGCTGCACGGCCTCTTTACTCTCCATCTCTTTTATCTGATCGCGGAGCCTGGCCGCGTCTTCAAAGGCCTCTGATTCGATGGCCTTCTGTAACTTCTGCCTGAGCTCCTGCAGATTGATCCTTTTTCTGGAAACCTTGGCCGTGGTCTTTACTGGGACCTTGCCTAAATGCTGGCTCGATCCGTGGATCCTTTTGAGCAACGGCCCGAGGAAATTCCGAAAGGCCACGTAACAGTTGGCGCAGCCCAGGCGCCCGATTTTTTTAAAATCGGCGTAACTAAGCTTACAGACCGGGCACTGGGAGCTTTCCGCCTCCTTATCGGCAGAAACCTTTTCAAAATCCACCATCCCCGCTAAAAGGTCGCTTAAGCCGAATTTCTGTTCCATCTGGGCGCTCTTTTCCCGGGCGCATTCTTCGCAAAGATGCAGTTCATTCATCTGATCGTCAACGATCTCCGTTAAATGGACCGTAGCCGGATTTTTTCCGCAAACGTCACATAACATAGTAGTTCCTTTTTTGCTAACTTCGTATTGCGTTGTGCGTATTGTGTATAGCGTGCAAGCCCTCTCACATACACAGCACACGCAATACGCAATACTCCGTACGCAATACGAATTCTCTATAAATCAGTATTTCACTCCACTCTTCTTAGTCAGCTCCCGGAACTTCTTCATCAGCTTCAAGGTCATGCCTCCGGGGCGGCCGGTACCGATCATCCTGCCATCGACCCTGACCACCGGAATGATCTCGGCTGCCGTGCCGGTGAGGAAACATTCATCAGAGATATACACTTCATGCCGGGTAATTACATGTTCATGCACCGCTACCCTGGATTTCTTGGCGATCTCCAGGATCGCGTCACGCGTGATCCCTCTTAAGGTGCCCATGCACTGAGGCGGCGTATAGAGTTGGTTTTTTTTAACGATAAAAATATTGTCTCCGGTGCATTCCGCCACAAACCCTAAAGAATCCAGCATGATCGCTTCATCACAACCGGAATTGACCGCTTCTATCTTGGCCAGAATGTTGTTCAGGTAATTCAATGATTTGATCTGCGGATTCAAGGCCTCGGGCAAATTCCTCACCGTGGGCACGGTAATGATCGAGAGCCCCTCCTTATAGAATTTTTCCGGGTAGAGCGCGATATTGTCGGCGATAATGATCACCGTGGCCTGGCCGCGGCATTTGCGCGGGTCAAGGCCCAAGTCGCCCTCCCCTCTGGTCACGATCAGACGGATATAAGCGTTATTCAGTTTGTTGGCTTTCAAGGTTTCCACTACCGCGCGGACCATCTGACTTTTAGTCATGGGGACATCCAGCATGATACTGTGCGCGGATTCAAACAAACGATCGATGTGTTCTCTCAACTTAAAAACCAGGCGGCTGTAGGAACGGATCCCTTCAAAGACCCCATCGCCATAAAGCAGGCCATGGTCAAAAACAGAGACCTTGGCATCCTGTTTTTCGTAAAATTTCCCATTGATATAAATTTTCATCTTTTACCTCCGTTTAATTTACCAACACTCCATCCTTGAGATGATAAACCCGGCCCGCTCCTTTAACCAGCTCCGTATTATGCGTTACCACAACCACGGTCATCTTATCATCAAGGTTTATCTTCCTGATCAGATCAAAGATCTCGCTGCCGGTGGCGGAATCAAGGTTACCGGTAGGCTCATCGCAGAAAAGTATCTGCGGACTATTGATCAGGGCGCGCACGATCGCTACGCGCTGGCGTTCCCCTCCGGACAATTGCGAAGGGTAATGATCCAGGCGTTCCCCCAGGCCGACTTTTAAAAGTAAGGCGCATGCCTTTTCCCGCGACTGCTTGCGCTGCGCGCGGCCGGATGATTTTATCAAAGCCGGCATCAAAACATTCTCTAAAACGTTGAATTCCCCCAGTAAGTGGTAGAACTGAAAAATGAAGCCGATACTCTGATTTCTCATCCGGGAAAGCAGGGCATCGTTTAAGGCATACAGGCTCTGCCCGGTAAACCTTACTTCTCCGGCAGAAGGAGCATCTAACCCGCCCAGGATATGCAACAATGTGGATTTTCCCGCTCCCGAGGGTCCGGTAATCACGATAAAGCTGCCCTTTTCAATCTTTAAGTCGATACCCTTAAGAACCGGAATATCTTTTTTCCCGTTGTTAAAGGCCTTTTGGATCCCTCTGGCTTCCAGCATGGTCATAAAAAATCCTATTCGTAGCGCAAGGCGTCTACCAATTTAAACTTTGCCGCTTTGGCCGCGGGGTATATCGTTGAGACGACGGTGATTAATAACGCGGCCAGCAATACCAGCGCGACATCCTTGATATCGATCAACACGGGAAGCCTGTCGATGTAATAGATGTCCTGGGGCAGCTTGATAAATTGGTACTTCTGCAAGAGAAGGCAAAGCCCTATGCCTCCCACTGCCCCGAAAAAGATCCCCGCTAAGCCGATGATCATCCCCTCGATGGTAAAGATCCTTCTGATCTCCGAGGCGCTCATGCCCAGTGACCGCAGGATCCCGATGTCCTTGGTCTTTTCCACCACCATCACCACCAGCGTGCTGATGATATTAAAAGAAGCGACCAGGATGATCAGGGTCAGGATCACAAACATGACCAGTTTTTCCAGGCGTAAAGCCGCAAAAAAACTCTGGTTTGCATCCTGCCAGCTTTTTAAGATATAGCGGAAACCCAACTGCCGGGAAAACTCCGGGACCAGCTTATCCGCCAAAAAGAGATTGTCAAGCTTAAGCGCCACCGCGCTGTACAAGCCGTTCATCCCCAATATTTGTTGGGAAGTCGCCAGATCCGTAAAAATCAGGTTCAGGTCGTAATCATACATGCCGGAATTGAATATCCCGGCTACTTTTAATTTAAATTGCTTACCCAGGGGAGAATATAAATTCAGCTCTGTATTCATCCCCAGGCCCAGATAAGCGGCCAACTCCTTACCAACGATCACTTCGGAGGGACCAAGGGAAATCAGTTCTCCGGCCACCAGGTATTTGCCTATCTTGGTAACCTTATCTTCCTGCGCCGGATCTACACCCCGTAAACCGACCGCAAAAAATTTTTTGTCTTCTTTAAGCAGCACCTGCCCCTGGACATAGGGACTTGCCCCCCGCAGATGCGGATTGTCTTTTAATTTTCCGATAATATTCTCAAATTCAACCTGACTGATCCCCTGGAGTGAATTAACCGTGATATGCGAATAATTACCGACGATCTTATCCCGCAGGTCCTGGTCAAATCCGCTCATCACGGCGATCACCACGATCAGGGCGGCCACCCCGATGGCCACGCCTAAAACGGAAATTACGCTGATCAGCGAAATAAACTTTTCTTTCCGCTTGGTGGCCAGGTACCTCCAGCTGATAAATAGTTCCTTGCGCATGACCTATTGCTCCGGCCGCAAAAGCGGGAAAAGGATCACTTCCCGGATCGAGGCCTGGTTTGTCAGGAGCATTACCAGCCTGTCTATGCCGATCCCTAATCCGCCTGCCGGAGGCATCCCGTGTTCCAAGGCCAGGATATAATCCTCATCGACTGTTTTACGCTCATCGGGATCCAGATCTTTGATCTCTTCTTCAAAGCGCGCTTTTTGTTCAAGTGGATCATTAAGCTCGGAATAGGCGTTGCCAATCTCCATGCCTGCGACATACAATTCGAACCTCTCAGAGACCAGCGGTTCATCTTTTTTGGTCTTGGCCAAAGGAGAAAGGTTGGCGAAATAGTCCGTGACAAAAACCGGATTCATGCTCATCTGCTGCTCCAGGATATCTTCCATGATCTTGGCGACCTGCGAACGGCTCAGGCGCTCGGCATCCTTGGCAAAGCCTTTTTCGCGCAGCTTCTTCAGCATCACCTCCGGCTCGTCCTGCGGAAGGATACCGAATTTTTCTTTGACCGTGCCGGCAAAAGAAATTCTCTGCCAGGGAGCGGTCAGATCAATGTTCTTGCCCTGGTATTCGAAAGTCATCCCTCCCGCCAGTTCTTTGGCCAGTGAAATGATCAACTCCTGCGCCAAAAACATCATATCCTCGTAATCGGCGTAAGCGGCATAAACCTCGAGCATGGTAAATTCCGGATTATGTTTTATCGATACGCCTTCATTGCGGAAAGAACGGTTTATCTCATAGACCCGCTCAAGCCCGCCTACCAGCAGGCGTTTTAAATAAAGTTCCGGGGCGATCCTTAAAGAGAGGTCCATCCCGTATTCATTATGAAAGGTCTTAAAAGGCCTGCCTGCCGCCCCTCCGGCGATACTGTGCATCATCGGTGTCTCAACTTCCAGATAGCCCTGCGCGTCCAAAAATTTCCTGATCCCGCTGATAACGCAGGAACGCTTGATAAACACCTCTCTGACGCTCTCGTTCGAGATTAGGTCAAGATAACGCTGGCGGTAACGCAGGTCGACATCCTTTAGGCCGTGCCATTTTTCCGGCAGGGGCCTGAGGGCCTTGGAAAGCACGGCGACGTCTTCCAGTTTGATCGAAATCTCGCCTGTGCGGGTCCGAAAAAGCTCGCCCTTACACCAGATAAAATCAGCAACCTCAATGTTATCAAAGATAAAAAACTTCTCTTCCGTGATAAGATCGGCCTTGACGTAAAGCTGGATCTTCCCCGTGGCATCCCGCAAATCGGCAAAGACGGCTTTTCCGTGAGAACGCTTGGCGACCAATCTACCGCAAACGGCAACGTTCTTGCCTTCGGAGAATCCCGCTAATGTTTCGCCAATAGCGGTATGCGCGGGTATCCGGCTGGGGTATAGACTAATCCCCTTCTGCCTGATTGCCTCGGCTTTGGCCTTCTTTTGCTGGATCAATTCTTCTAGTTCCATAGTTAGACAATTATATAGTAGAATTAAGGTTATGTCAATTATTCTCGAACGGCG
>JAQUQA010000003.1:20395-29320 GCA_028716305.1 Candidatus Omnitrophota bacterium
TAAATCCGTAGTTAGCATTGGTACTGCGCTGGATCTCATAACCCAGTTCATTGGCAGTGTCGGTCCAGCTGACCGTGATACTGGTAGCGCCGGCAGCGACTGCCTGGGGGTTCGTGGGAATCGTGGGAGGAGCATTAGAGGTTTTCGCATTGGCAACATTAGAATATCGTGACGCCCCCTCATCATTATATGAACGCACCCGATAATAGTATGTAGTGTTCGCGTTAAGGCCCGGATCAATCAGGCTGGTCGTTCCGGCGGCTAAATCGGCGACTTCCGCAAAACCGCCTGTTCCGCTGAGGCTACGCTCAACCTTGAATCCCTCTTCATCTGTAGAATTATCGGTCCAGTTTAAATTTATGGCTGAGCTTGAACTGGCAACGGCGGTCAAATTCGAAGGCGCGGCCGGGCCGCTTTCCGGGGTAATCTCATCGGCAACATTGGAATACGCAGAAGCCCCTTCGATGTTATAAGACCTTACCCGGTAATAGTAGCGGGTATCGGCCAAGAGCCCCTGGTCATTATAAATTTCTATACCTGCCGCCACCGTGGCAATTTCAACAAACCCGCTGGTAGCGCTTAAGCTGCGTTCGACATTAAATCCCTGTTCGTCAGTGGAATTATCCTGCCAGGTCAGGTTTATCGAACTGCTGGAGGTGGCAACCGCGCTTAAATTTGAAGGTGCCACCGGGCCGCTGTCCGGCGTAGCTATGCTGGCCAGATTACTGTAAGCGGAATTTCCGTTACCGTTATAGGCATTGATCCGGTAATAATAGGTAGTGCCCGGCTCTACGGTCGTATCGGTATAGGAAGTAGCGTCTTCTGCGGGAGTAGCGATTTGCGTAAACCCGCTTGCCTGGTTAAGACTGCGTTCCAATTTGAAACCTTCTTCGTCATCCGACTCGTCCTGCCAGGAAAGCGCCACTTTTTTGTTGGCGTTGATCGTCGCGTTAAGATTGGCCGGCGCCTGCGGCCCGCTTGCTCCGGCGGTAAAATGGATGGAAAGCTCCGGGTCGCCGAATAAATTTAATTCATAAAAACACCATCTCATACAAGATCCATTGATGTTACCGGCATTATCTTCCTTGGAATCCTGGTTCATCTTTCCCAGGTTGGTTTTTCCCTCATTTAAAAAGGCATCCCAGAACTGACGGTCATAGCGCTGTGACGGGCCGTCTGTGGAATTACGCGTTCCCCATCCGTAACGAGCGTTCATTACCGCGGCGAAAGCGCCCTTACTCATGGTGGTAACCACTTCCGCGAAACATTCGCTGGTATCAAAACCGCCGGGCATACACCCCTGCGAATACATGAAACAGTATTTATCGTTATTCAAGGATGAGAGGTTCGAAGTATAAAGTTTCATATCATAGGTATAGTTGGCATGCCCCAGGTGGTTTATCACGTTCACCCCGGAATTAATGATACTGATCAGTTGGCTGGCCGGCCAGGTGGCATCCCGGTCATAAAGAGTCGTAGAATCAATAACACTTGCCTGGGAAGAATTCTCAAAACCTACGGTAGTGTAGCCGTGGGCACTTGACCCTAATCGTATCTCTTCCATGTAAGAAGCGGCATAATCAGCCACTCCGCCAAAACCGAGGTATTCACCTACCAGGTATACCTTGGAAAGATAGCTATCGGATGAAATTTCATAAGCCAGGGTTTTCGTGACGAAATTGGCAATCTCCGTGGAACTGGCAACCGGCGCCCGGCCCACATAGACCTCGGAAAATAAATCAACCTCTCCTCCGCCCGGCCCGTCTCCTATCTCGCCATAAGTACCGTCATTGTCATAATCAAAACTTCCGTCCAGGTTGGCATAATACATATCCGCGGGGATATTGGCGGTATAGCTGCTTGCCGCGGCATAGAACTTGCGCGACGGTATCCTGGCATTGTCTCCGGCCAGCAATACATAGCGCGTTCCGTGATTCTCATAATAATCAATGATAAAATTCCTGATCTTTTCCTGATTGTCCTCTCCGGCATATTCCGGATAGATATCGGTTTCTACGGTAACGATCTTAGCGGTGATGCCGCGCGCCTGTTTTGCCGCGATAAGATCCTGCAGCTTGGGAGACCCTGTGGAATTTTTTAAGGCATCGGTAGTAATGATCAGATATTCGAAATTATCCAGGATACCGGTAGCGCCGGCTGAGGCCAGGGTAAAATTAGTTACGGCATTGTTTGTATAAGTGGAAAGCGCCTGCGGGTTGTCGACCAGGTCGAGTATTTCTTTTTGTGCCTGGGCGTCGGTCAATGGCTTATTCAGCGATCCGCCCACAGAGAACAAGCCTGTCGGCAGGTTCTTAGCCGCGGTCTCCACCTCAACCCGGATCTGGGGGTAGTAAACGAGTTTCTTTTCCGCGGGGAAATAATTTACCGGGGCCAGATTAACGATAACAAGTTTGTACCCCTGCTTTTCCTGAACAAAGGCGTCACAGGGGACCTGCGGGTATTTATTTGCTGAGTCATATATTTTCTTGTTCGGGGGAGTAGGCCTATGTCTGGAAGCCAGGCTTAAAGGAACGGGTTCCTGCGCGGGCTCCAGCAGATATTCTCCGCTGAGTACTTCTTCCTTGCCGGGAATTATTTTTATCCTGCTGACATCCTGCCCATAAGGGACAAGCAGGACCGCTGTTTTAACCGGTAGCAACGGTGCGCCGGGAGTAATTTCGATATTTTCCGTCTCTGCCAGGTCAACCCTTTGATACTGCTGGTCAAGGACAATGGTATTTTTGAATTTTGGCGGCTGGAAGGAATATTCTTTTGAACAGAGCGGCTCGACTTTGGCCGCGGCGGTACTGCGCTGGGCGAATGTCGTGGCCTGGCCGGAGAAATCCAGGGTGAAATCTTTATTCTTTTTTCTCCAGTTTTTACGGCCGAAAAGCCCTTTGCGTTCAACAGTATCATCTTCCGCGACCACTTCCGGGATAACCTTTGTCTGGGTAGCCGGGGCCTGCGCCGGAGAAACCGCCGCTTCTTCGGCCGGATTAGTAGTAGTTACCGGCTGGACATCGTCTTTGACTGTCTCTTCTTTACTTGTCTCAATGACGACTTCTTCCTGGGTTTTCTTTTCGGCTGTCTGCTTTACCTTGTCGGTCTTTAGAGATGTGGCATCCTTCTTAAGAAACCAATACCAGCCTTTATCGGTATTCTTTTGCTGTTTTACCGGCTGGACGGATTTGCTTTTAGTTTCTTTATCAGCCGCAGAAACGGTAATAAAAACATTTCCAAAGATTAAAATAAGCGCCAAAAAAATACCGAGGATAATTTTTGCTTTATCAAACCTTACTGCAGTTTTCATTGGACACCTCCGTGGCGTTGATCGTGCCCTAAAAACAGTTCAGGCTACTTCAAGTCTCCTCGGGAAAACTTTCGGTAGCCCGGCTATCCTAAACTAATAAAAATCTACGCTTGCTTTAAATTATTTTTACCTTAAAGCAAACATCTCTCTGGGTTAGGACCCGTGGCTTTGCGCATCCGAAAAATTTCTCGGAATTGCCTTTTCGTGCCTTCCCTCCTCCAACACTTCGACTATATAAAATTTAACATAACCTATTGGGAAATCAAGTACTGGCAGGGGTTGGCCTGTAAACGCTTTCCATTATTTTAGGAGAGTAAAAACAGGAGTGATATTGCTCCTATCTTATTGCAGAAGAATAAGTTACAGGAACAATCCCAAGAAAAGAGAGCAAAATAATTTTTAGCGAACTGATAAATAACTTTCAACTGCCTGGGGATTATCTACCAGGGAGCGCAACTCTGAGAGTGTTTCTGCGTCAGTTTTCGGCTTGGTTATGCTGGTTGCCGGGGCCGGGGCTGTCTCCAGGACAATCTTTACCTGGTCATAAAAGCCTACTCTTCCGGAAAAAGGATAATACTCCAAAGGAAAAAAGTTAAAGAAAAGGATCAAATAGCCGCGCTTTTTCTGAAAAAAAGCTTCGCCGCAAGGTATCCCCGGATAAAGCTGATCCGATCCGTATATCGCCTGGTCCAGGTCCGGGCCGTCTTTCTGATTGATAGGTTGCGGCTTGCCTGCCGGCTCAAGCAGAAACTGGCCCGGAATAGACTCTAACTTACCGGGAATAACCTTGATCCTGGTGATCTGGCGGCCATAAGGCAGGAGTATTTTGAATGTTTTTACCGGAACCAAAGGAGCTCCGGCAGAGGCATTCCACTGGGTAGTCTCGGGAAATTCCATCCTGCTGAAATTATCTCTCTGGATTATTGTCGGGACGGGAAAAGAATGACTAAGCGATATTTCAGATGCTTCCGCGCTTTGCTTGTCCGGGGCAGAGGCAGTTTTTCCGAATTCACAAAAGTTCAAGGAAAAGGCACCCTGCTCCTCTACCCATTTTGCCGAATCCGGCTGGACCTGGGCAAGACCCTGGCTGAAAAATAAAACAACTATTAAAATCGAGGTATAAATATAATTCATTCTGGATACCCTCCTTTGGCGGTAATTTTTCAGCCAAGCGTAAAGTTCAAAGCGTAAAACGCAAAGTTGAAGCTTCAAATGTAAAACTATAGCTTAAAACTTAAGATTTATCCATTTTTACGTTTTTAGCTTAAGTTTTGCGCTTTGCGCTTTGCATTTTGCGCTAACTATACTCCAGTATCATATGAAACGTCTCTTCTGTCTTCTTGAAATCCTTGGGGAACGCCGGAAAAGGCTGTGCCCCCTTGATGCTTTCTATGGTCGGTTCGATAAGCTTGTCTTCGCTGGCAGAGATTACCTTCGGATCCCCTTTCAGGTATCCGCTCGAATCAAGGGTAAAGGAAACCTCAACCAGGCCTTTCCTGTCTTCGGGCTGCCCGAACAAAGTCAGCGCCTTAAGCTTATCGCTGATCAACCGGTGATAACCATTGGCTTTTTCTTTTCCCGGTTCGATCATTTTTTCGGTAACAATATCCCCTTTAACCATTTTTGCTACCGCCCCGTATTTTGGCTTTAATTCCGAAAAGTTTATATAGGTGTGCTCGCCGGAGATGATATGCGGGGTCAGAAGGATAATCAGTTCAGTTTTGGTAAGGTGGTCGCTGGTGCTCCTGAAAAATAACCCCACTCCCGGCAGGTCCCCCAGAAGCGGGATCTTCTTAACCGTCTTCTCCCGTTTGTCTTTGCGCAAACCGCCGATAATTATCGTCACACCATCCTTGACCATCACCGTGGTCTCCGCCTCGGAAGTGGAAACGATCGGGACCTGGGTAATCTGATCCTCGGACTTTATATCGGTACGGGTTGCCTCGCTGATCTCCGGCTTGATACGCATGGTCACAAAGCCGTCGCGGTTGATCGTAGGCGTAACATAGAGCTGTATCCCCACGTCGACAAAATTCACGCTTTGCGAGGTAACGGTTGTGCCTGTACCGGATTGGGAAGTAGTCGAAGTAATATAGGCCTCTTTGGAACCGACGTGGATCTTCGCCTCCTGGTTGTTCAAGGCGATGATCCGCGGGCTGGAGAGGACTTTCGTGTCTCCGATGGTGCGCAATATGTCTATCACCGCCTTATAATCACCGGGTTCGGTGGGAGTGCTGGTAGCCGTTCCCAAAAACAGGGTGCTCGAGGTATTGATCGGCAGGGAAGCCTTTGCATCAAAGTATTTTTGTATCCAGTAATCCCAGTCAACGCCCATCTCGAATTTATCCGAGGGGTTGATCTGGATCAGCTGCGCGTCGATCAACACCTGCGGCGTTTTTTCGTCAAAGGCCCTGACCACCTTTTCGATCTCCGCGAGATTATGCGGATAATCCGTAACCGCGATCTTGTTGGTGCGCTCGTCGATCTTTATGGAACCTACTCCCTTGGTCAAGGCCTCTTTGATCTTTTCGCTGAGCTTATCCGCCTGCGCGTAGTTCAGGTCAAAAACCCGGGTCTGGATGGGGGAATCGGCTTTGCGGATAAAATTTTCCATCTCCGCGATCATCTGCGGAGAATCTATGATGGCAATGGTGTGGGAAGATTCATCGGCGACTACCTTGCCAAGCGGCGTCTTCATCTGGTTTAAAGATGTGGCCAGGGTCGTGGCGTTGGCATAATCCAACTGGATCACCTTGGCCTGCTTGCGGTCCTGAAACGGCACGCCGTGTATCGACTCATAATCCCTCTGGGTGATCACATTGATGATCTCCCCCTTTTGTTCATAGGCCAGGTCATTGGCCAAAAGCACGATCTCAAAGGCATCCCAGACATTCACGTCCTTTAAAAACAAGGTCACCCGGCCGGCAACATTTTTCCCCACGGCGACATTCATGCCGCTGCGTGAAGCCAGCATCTTCAGGACATCTACTATATCCATCCCCTTTATATCCAGCGATATCTTGCCCTGCCCGGCCGCGGCTATACTCGCCGGTGCATCTTTTGGAGGTAAGGCAGGCTGCTGGGAAAAACTCTGATTGAAAAATAAAAGGAATGTTATCAGTAAAAAATAAACACGGGTATTTTTGGACATCTGGCCTCCATTCGTTCGGCGTACTGCGTACCGCGTTCCGCGTCCGCAGAACACCGAACGCCGTACGCAACTCAAAATTCTAACCTTTATTTTTTTAACCTAAAGGTACAAATCAAACCTCTGCCCCTGATAAGTAAGGGTTACTTTTCCGTCCTGGATTTCCTCAACCTGGAATTGTCCGACAAACTCTCCACGGCTGACATAAAAAGTTTTCTGGGATTTTTTATCCTCAATGATCGCCTGCGGGTTATTCCCGCTAATGATCCCCAGCAAATTTATATCCTTGATTAACTCCGACTCCATGCCCCCGGCGGCCCCCAACGCGGATTGGCCGGATCGTTCGGAGAAGATCTGCCTGCCTTTAATGCCATCGAGATAAAAATCAAAAGGGCGGAATCCGCTCTGCGCCTTTTTCTCCAGCTCCGAGAGGTCAACCGGATCCGTCCGGGAAGCGGTAATCTTGCCGAAACCGAACAATGGATAAACGAATGTAAAAACTAGGTACAGGCATCCGGCGAAAAGAACAGCCTTCAGGATATTTTCACCGCTAAAAAACGGCGGCTTTGCACCGGAGGAATTTCCCGCTGCCGCCGGGCCGAAAGGATCCTGCGTAGTCGATCCTCCGGGAGGAATCGGTTTTATCCCGGTAATCCCGCTGGCCGTCTGGGGCCCTTTCTTCTGCCCCTTGATTAATTTTAAGAGTCTTTCTTCCGGGGAAATATTATCTTTCATAATACCGCATACTGGTTGATCAGGCCGTCGATGATCTCTTCATCGACAAAATAACGCTCTTTCATTACGGTTATCTCCAGGGCGTCGTGACAGAGCATGGCAATCTTACGGGGATACCCTTGAGTATAATTATAAATCGCCTTAATCGCCCCTGGAGTAAAAAGTGGGGCAGAATGCCTGTATCCCGCCTGCTTCAGGCGGAACTCGATCATCTGGCTGGTCTCCGCCTCATCAAGGGCGTTGATCGTATATTTCAGGGAAACCCGGTCGATAAAATTGCGGATCCTGCGGATGCGCGGCAGGAGCTCCACCTGGGCCATAATGATCAGCTGTAAAAGCTTGTATTCGTTGGTCTCATAATTCAAGAGGGTCCGCAGGACCTCCAGGTTCTCCGTGGTTATCTTCTGCCCCTCGTCGATGAGAAGGATTATCGTCTTATTCTCATCTACCCCTTTTTGAAACAGGTATTTCTCCAGGGCCTCCTTAAAATCAATGGTAGATTTGAAATCCGGAATGATATTGAACATCTTCACCAGGCTGAAGAGGAATTGAAATTCCGACTTATAACCGGGGTCGAGGATCATGTGAAAAATATAATCATTTTCTTCGGCGAAGGCCTGTAACAGGGCGCGGGAAAGCGTGGTTTTTCCGGTACCGACGTCACCCAGGATCAGACTTAACCCGCGGCGCAGGCGGATCGATATCTCGAGGCGTTTTAAAGCGGTATGGTGGCTGGCGGAGTGATAAAAAAATTCCGGGTCGGGGCTGGTGGAAAAAGGCTCTCTTTCCAATCCTAATACGCTATAATAACTCATTCTTGATTTCCTTGATTGGCTTATCCTGCTTGCGCAATCCCCGGATCTTCTTGAGTAATTCTACCGTAGTATCGTCAAAATAACGAAAATTGGTTTCCGGACTACGTCCTATCTCTTTGATCAAGCCGATTTTTAGGTAAAATTTAATGGTATGAACAGAATATCCGGTAATTCTAGCTAAGTCTTTTACTAAGTATATGTTAGGAATATTAACCATATTCACTCCCTGAGTAGAGAGTGTATCAAAGAACAGGCTTTTTGTCAAGAAAAATTAGTAATCAGTACCCGAACCAAACACCACGGACCAAGAATTACGAACCACGTACCAAGAACCACGAACCACGTAAACGTAGTCCTTGGTTCTTGGTCCTTGGTTCTTGGTCCTTGGTTCTTGGTCCTTGGTTCTTGGTCCATGGTCCTTGGTTCTTGGTCCATGGTTCTTGGTTCTATTAGTCTTTATATTAAACTCTGAGCTACTCGGCAGGGTTGATCTGGGCGATTGTGAATCTTGCTTCCAGGTAGGAACTGTTGGACTTGCTGCTGATCTGCATTTTTTTGATTTTTAACGCGGAAGCCGAATTCTCCAGCAGGTAAACAAACTTCAACACCCCTTCTATCGTACCTTCCGACCTCAATTCAATCGAACTGACCGCGGAGGATGTTTTAGTTCTATTTGAAAAATTCGGCCGCAGGTCCACGATCCTTATTCCGCTTTCCGTGGCCAGGTCCTCCAGGACCGCCAAGGCATCAATCACATTATCCTGTTCCGTATTAAAAAAACTTTTCGAGAGAGGCGAACCGGAAAAACCTTTATCCAGGACATCTTTTTGTTTTAAGAGCCAGAGGTATTTTTGCAGCTTTCTCTTGGTCGAACCGATCTGCTGGTTAAGGTCGGCGTTTTTTGAAAAAAACGGATC
>JAQUQA010000004.1 GCA_028716305.1 Candidatus Omnitrophota bacterium
CCCCGGGAAGTAATAATCGGAATACGCCTGCGGGTATAGCTGTTCAGTTCGAAATCACGGTAACGCGGGTAGGGAACGTCGTTTAATTCCTCAATTATTTGCGGCTGATTTAAGAGCACCTGGCCGTTTTTACGGAAGAGCAGACCAGGTATATCGTTGAGCGGCCTCTGCCGGCAGAGCTTCACCAGGGAAATTTCCGATTCCATCATAAACCCGAAATCCGCCCCGGAATCGATCAGGGCCTGCTCTCTGACCGTAGAGACGTGCGGCCCGCCGATTGCCACCGGGATATTCGACTGCTTAAGATACCTGACGATCTCATAGGCCAGGTTATGGTAATAAGACATCATCGTTACGCCGGCTAGGTCTGGTTTGAATTTATCAAGCGCCGCCTTTAGCTTCCGGTAACCGTCACCTAAACGGAAATCCACCACCGCCGTTTCGATGCCCTGCCGGTTCAGGCTCTCGCAAAGATAACCTATCCCGGTATGCGGATGAGTAGGCAATCCGTAACGGTTGGGAAACGGCGGAATACAAAAAAGGACGCGTTTATACATTTTTATCTGCGTAAAACATTTTGATAGGCCTCTTGATAAAGCGCGATTTGTCTTTCCCAGGAAAATTCCTCCGCACGCGCGGCGGCCTTAAGGGCAAACTTCTGCCTTAACTCCCGGTCGCCGGCAAGCAGGGCAATCTTTTGCGCAAGATCAGGGGCATTTCCTTTTTCAAAAAATACCCCGCAGCCGTCTACCACCTCCGGGCAGGCGTCGACATTTGCCGCGATAATCGGCAACCCCGCGGCCATCGCCTCTAAAAAGACAATCCCGAACCATTCTTCTTTACTGGGCAATAAAAACATGTCCGCGGCCGAATAATAAGCGGGCAACTCGCTGTCACTGACAAAACCCGCCTGATAAATCAAGTCCCCCAGATTATCTTCCCTGATTCGCAAGGCAAGCGCTTCTTTAAGGATCCCATCACCGGCAATAACAAACCTGAGATTTCTTACCTTTTCCCGGAGGAGCCTGGCCGCTTCGATCAGCGTAAAAAGGTCCTTTCTCGGTTCCAGCCTGCAGACAGTTAAGACCAAGAGTTGATCCGGCAGAACAAACCTGCTTCTCATCCGTTCCCGGGCCTGACGGTCGCGGGCAAAGCGCTGCCGGTCAATCCCGATGTAGATTACCCGGGAATCAACGCCGTGTTTCTCCTGGTAGACGCCGGCTTCGAATTTGGAGATGGCGACCCGCTGATCGGCATATTTGGCAATTGCCGCCTCTTGCGGGGTGTATCCTTCCAGGACAAAAATAAAAGGTGTCCCGCTAAAAAACCGAAAGAGCATCGCCACTAAACCCTCGGTTGTAAAATGCACCGAGATAACATCGAAACGCCGGCCGCGTAAATGCAAAATAATGAGCCGGCAGAGCGATTTAACCATGAACAAGGCAGTATGGATATAAACGCGGAAGTCTTCATAAGAATGGTCGCTTTCCCGGAAGTTACGGCTGACCCTGATGACCTCGATCTTTTCACCGGGATCCCGCAGCATCTTTCCTTCCCTGGTGAGAATGGTTACCTCATGCCCCATCCGGGAAAACCTGCCGGCCAATTCCAAAAGATGGGTCTCCGTTCCTCCGCCATGCACCCCTGTCCATCTGTGGAAAAAGAGGATCTTCATTGGTTTTTATCAAGGCCTTTCCTGAAAAGATAATCCAGGATCCCCCGGAAGAACCCGTAAATACCCGCAAGCTGCCTTGGATTACGCGTCTCTACGGTTTTATAAACCCAGTAAAGGTTTAAAGTGGTTATGTTGATCATCGCCGCGAGCACCCCCTTTACACTCCCCGGCCTGATATTCTTGAGATAAAAAAAAGCGGTATCCCTGCCGATAAAAAAAGGGTAACGCGAAGGACCCAGGCGGTTATAGTGCACCCCGCGCATCTGCGGGTTATAGATGATCTTGTAACCGTTTTTTTTCAGGCGCACAAAAAGGTCGCCATCGGCATGATTAAAGATAAAATTCTCGTCAAAACCATTTACCTTGAGCAGCGCCGAACGCCTGATCAACATGCAGCTGGTAGTTGCCAGGTCCACTTCCAGCTCCCGGGCAGAAGTCGGCTCGAATCCCTGCCCCAGGCTGTAGGCCCCGCTTGCAAAAAGACGCCCCGGGGCAAAAGGCCTGCCCTCCATAACGAAATTTTCATAAAACCCGACCAGGAGGCGCAAAACCGCATTTTTCTGCGCCGCATCATGCAAAACATGCATCTCTCCGGTGTAATTAGAGGCCGAGATAAACGGGCCGGTAACCACCGCCGCTTCAGGATGCCTCTTAAAACTTTCCATACCAAAAAAGAGCCATTGCGGGTCCACTTCCGCGTCATCCGCCAGATAAGCGATATATTCACAGGGGGAATTTTTCCAACCCAGATTAAACAGGTAAGATAAGCGTTTGGTCTGATCATTGATCGCGGTAATTTTACGCTCCGTGAGTATCTGCCTGGTGGGCAAATCAGCAGAATTATTAACCGCCATTATCTTATAGTGGGAATACGTTTGCCTTAAGAGAGAATCCAGGCAGCGCTTAAGATCATCGGGGCGATTGCAGGTATATACGAGCACGCAGACTTCATTCATCTTTTCTTTCTTTAACCAGGTAGCAAAGCGCGCCCCATGCCGCGGCCGATGCCTTAACCAGATAAACGTAGAACAGGCCGGCGAACAAAATAGGATTTTTCAACGCCCGGTAATGAAAGTACGTCCTGCGCGGCAGGCTGTGATGCACGGCAAGCCGGCGGTTAAACTTATAAGCGGGGATGTAATAGTAACCGTAACGGAAAAACTTGCGCGCTACTTCCCTGATCGTGGTAGTCTCATGATGCCAGATATAGGCATCGACGAATTTGATCTTCGCGCCCATTTCAACGATCTTCTGATGGATAATCGTATGTTCGAAGGTGATCGGAGGGTTCTTTTCAAACTCCACCCGCTTAAAAAAAGACGCGCGGAAAAACCTGGGGATCGCCGTTCCCTTTATCGGGTCATCGTCTTGCAGCGAATGGAATATATCTTTATCATAGGCAATTACCCGCTCAACAAAGGTATTTTTGGTAATCAAGGACTTTTCGAAAAGCGTCACCCCGTCGAATCCTTCTTCCTCGCAGGCCTTAACACAGCGCTCCACCACATCCGGTTCCAGGATCTGGTCGGAGTCGAGGATAAATATATATTCCCCTTTACTGGCATCGGCCCCCGCCTTACGCGCGGTGGCCAAAGTAGGCGCAAAAACTATTTTTGCCCCGAATTTTTTGGCGATTTCCAAGGTGCGGTCCCTGCTTTGGGAATCCATGATCACGATCTCGATATTCTTGTAACTCTGCTCCTTGACCGAGCGCAGGCATTTTTCCAGCGTCTTTTCCGAATTGTAAGTCGCGGTATTTACCGAAACCAGCGGCGTCATTTTCTTCTGTCCTTTATGCGCTTGATGTCGGAATCCACCATCATCCGAACCAGGTCCCTAAAACCTACCTTGGGCTTCCATCCCAGCTTCTTTCTGGCCTTGGAGTAATCACCCATCAAAAGGTGCACTTCCGCGGGGCGGTAAAAGGCCTTGTCAACGACAACGTGTTTCTTCCAGTCGAGCCCGGCAAAACCAAAGGCCAGCTCCACGAATTCCCTGACCGAATGGGTTTCTCCTGTGGCGATCACATAATCATCTGGTTTGTCCTGTTGCAGCATCATCCACATTGCCTCGACATAGTCTCCGGCAAAACCCCAGTCCCGCTTTGCCTCCAGATTTCCCAAATGCAGCTTCTTGGTCAGGCCCATTTTGATCTCGGCCGCGGCATAAGATATCTTGCGGGTCACGAATTCAAACCCCCGGCGCGGGCTTTCATGGTTAAAACAAATACCGTTGCAGGCAAACATCCCATAGGCCTCGCGATAATTCCTGGTCAGGTCAAACCCGGCGACCTTAGAGATCCCGTATGGAGAACGCGGATGAAAAGGCGTAAACTCGTTTTGAGGTGTTTCTTTGGCGTTCCCGAACATCTCGCTGGACGCCGCGAAATATACCCGGCATTGCGGGACTTTTTCCTTTAACGCCGACAGCACATAATGCGTGCCGTTGATATTGGTATTGATCGTGGAAAATTCATCCTCGAAGGAATAACTGACGAAGCTCTGGGCGGCCAGATGGTAACATTCCTGCGGTTTTATTTTTTCGACAACATTGAAGATACTGGGATAACTTTCCAGCGAGGCCGGATAAATAGTGACGTCCTTGAGCAGGTGTTTTATCCTCCAGAGGTGATGTTCCGGATCTTCCAGGGCAACCCGCCTGACCATACCGTAAACATCGTATCCTTTTTTCAAAAGCAGCTCCGTCAGGTATGAACCATCCTGACCATCGATACCGGTGACAAAAACCTTTCTTTTTTTCATTTTTTTCTCCTTCCGTAAAAATAATAAAGTACCAGCAGAAATAGCAGGCTGGTCAATGTTACGCCGTTTGCCAGGATGATAATCAGGTCATCCAGGTATACCCCGTAGGCCATCCAAAGTAACACCCCTAAGGAAAATTGAAAGAGCATCACTACGCTTACGTCGTGCGCGGACTTGTTGCGTATTACCTTCACGATCTGCGGGATAAAGGAAAAGGCGGTCAGGCTCGCCGCGGCAATTCCGATCATTCTCCAATGCATAGTTTAAAAAGGCAGGCGGATCCCCGTCTTCAAAGAGAGACCCTTCTGCTCTTTCTCCATGCGCAAGAATATCTCTGCGCCGTATTTTTTCAGCAATTTCCTGGTAACCGCCAAGACTATCCCCAGCGGGCGGCCGCTTTTATTTTTTAAAACCAGGCTCAACTCATCCTGCCGGCTTAAACCCAGATCGCACTGAAACTCCTGCTCTACGATCCGGCCCGCGCCATAATCCATAACAAAGGAAACTCCGCCTTTTTTAGAAAACTTCCAGGCACCGTAAAGCGAAATCGTTTTTACCCCTGGACGCCCCCGGCTGCTCAAGCCGGCACCCAGCCTATACTTGATCCTGCCTTCCTGGGGATAAAGGTTCGGGCTCTCGGCCTGCACCCGGAAATCAAAAGCCGACTGTTTTCCTCGTTCCAGAATATAAGTCAGCCTGTTTCTTTCGTTGACCTGCCAATAACCGGCAAATTTAACTTTCTGGCTTGACTTGTTCCTTCTTTTCAAAAAAACCTTTTCATAGGTATAAACCAGTTGGCGGCGGTTATCAAAGCCCCATCCCCCTTCCAGAGTGATTCTTTCCGGGTTCAGGCCTCTCTTAACCGCAAAAATCAGGCTACCTCCATCGCCGAGTGACCACTCTCCAGTGAGCTTTATTATCCGGGCGTGCAGCAGGCCATCCTGGTCATAAGAATCCACCTCAAAAACAAGCGCATCATCACCCGTATCAAGCAAGCGGCCCCGCAGCACCAAGGACCCCGCTTCTCCCGCAGGCTCTGTCCGGGCAACCTTCAGCTCTAGATCATGGTTACTGTTTATTCTCCAGGAACCGGTAAAAAGCAGACGCTTGCCCAGCCCAAATTCCCTTTTCCAGCGTGAGACAGGCTGATTAATATGAAAGATCAGGTTGTTACGGCTATCTACCGAAAAATTTCCCGGGATGAGTGCTTTATTCCCCGCGCGCCTGACTATCAGCCGGTTATTGCCGTCCAGGGAAAATCTTGCCTGTTTATCCTGAGCTGTCATGAGGCTCCTTATTTAACGCCCCGCAGAGGACTGTTTCCTAAAATCAAAAAGGTGGCCGAAGACTTTTTCGCCTGCCCTGAATAGATATTTCAGATCATCCGTATCCCTGACCGAGAATATTTTTCGCAAGAGAAATTCCGGCTCAAAAGACACCCGGTACATCCCCTGAACCAGCTCCATCAGTTCCCGTTCGGGTATAGGCGAATCCAGGACCGGCTGTTTCATGTCAAAATCTTCCCATTTCGTGGTCTTGAGCCAGCGGTTCTTTTGCGCTTCTTTAAAAAGAGGCGACCCCGGATAAGGCACCACCATAGTCGCTTGCATGGTATAGGCGTAACCTTTTTTAAGCAGCCACTTCCCCAGCTCCAGGGTCTTTAACGCCTGAGGTTTCGTTTCCCAGGGGTAACCGAACATAATCGTAATGTGCGGGAAAAGGCCCGCCTTACTCGCCAGGCGGCAGTCTTCGATTATCTTCTCCGCGTCCAGCCCCTTGTTTATTCTCTGTAAAGTGGCCTGATTCGCCGATTCCAGCCCGAAAAGCAGCAACCGGAAATTAGCTTTTTTCATCAGCGCGAAATCCGATTCACTCAAGGCCCCGAAACGCATATTGCAGTCAAAATAGATTTTTTTGTGATAACCGCGGCGGACCATCTGCCGGCAAAAATCAGCCAGCCATTCCCCTTTCGGAAAACAACCCGAATCGTCCATGATCTCCCTGACCCGCTGCTCTTCTATTAATCGGCCGATCTCATCGCAGACATTGTTTACGCTGCGCGAACGAAAACTTGGATAAAGCGTGGGCCAGGAACAAAATGAGCAAGCATGATACCAGCAATCCCTGGCGGACATAATATAAGTCCCCGGTGTCCTTTTGTAATTTCCGTTTTTATAAGCGTAGAGTTGCCATTTTGTCAGCTTGCGGTCAATGAACGGTGTCGCGTCTAAATTATGATCAAGCTTAAACTGGCCCGTATTTTTAACTTGACCGTCCTGCCGATAATATATTCCCTCTTCCAGCCTTGCCCCTTGCCCCTTGCCCCTTGCCCCTTGGAGGTAATCACATAAATTCAGCAACAGCCAATCATAATCCCCGCCCGTAAGCACATAGTCTACCGTTGAATTCTCAAACGACTCCTCAGGCAGGGCCGTAACATGGTCGCCGAAAAGCACAGTTCGTAGCCGATAGTCCGTAGTTGATAGCCGACCAAGTTCATTAATAATTTTCCAGTGCTGTTTAATCACCGGGGTCTTGGTCTCAAAGGCAATGAGATCCGGCCGCAGGGAACGGATAAAGTCGAAAAACCTGTCCAAGGGGATATTTTCGGCAATACAATCCAGCCAGGTCACCTCAAAACCGTTCTTTTTTAAAAGTGTTGCCGCCTGGGCGGGGACCACCGGATAGATATAAGTCGGCTCCTTAAAATACTGGAACTGCCTGTTTTGCCCCAGGGTAGGATACCCTTTATGGCTGGTCAAAGGCGGGTAACAGATAACGATCTTCATTTTTCCTCTCTGAGCCTGAAGGCCAGTAACCCTTTAATGAAATATATCCCGTAAGCCAAATGAGTAGTTATTATACCAGGAAAAACCAAAAGGATCAATTGCAACTCGTTGAAAATGCTAAAGATGAGCACCAAGGACAGATAAGTTGCCAGACCGGCCAGATAGATCAGCCTCAACTCAGCGGAAAATAACCCGGCTACTCCCCCGATAATGATCCCCAGGACCAGCAGGCTGGGCAAAAAATATGTCAATTTCGCGGAGGTCGCAGGAAAGCGTTTTACGAAATAACCGCGATGCAAGGCATAATTAGCCACCTGCCTGATATGCCCGAGAAATAACCTGCGCCGGTGATGATAAACGAACACCTCGGGATCGTAAATAATCTTTTTCTTTAGTTTTCCGGTGATCTCCTGGCATAATTTAGTATCTTCTCCCGGCCAGAAAGCGGTCCTAAAACCACCCAGTTCCTGCATCACAGATTTTCTCACCAGTAAATTACAGCTGGGCAGATCATCCGCGGTTCTTTTTTTCCGGGGCCGGTAACGGTAGACATAACTTCCGCTGACGAGCAAAGAAGAGTAGACCGCCCCGCTGGCTTTCTGGCGCGGCGAATCTTCGGGCGGAGTAACCGCCGGCCCTCCTACCGCCGCTACCTGCGGATCGGCAAAATCGGCAATTGCGTTTTTCAGCCAGTCTTTCCGCGGATAGGCGTCATCATCGATAAAAGCCAGGATCTCTCCCCGGGCATACCCAAAGCCGATATCCCTTTTCTTTGCCGGGTCGGCCGCGCCGGTCGGAATAACCCGTAGATCTGGACTCTCGCCGGTTGAGAAAACCGGTTTATCCGCGCTCGGGCCCGAACCCTGGTAAACATCAGGCAGGACAATTATCTCGAAATCCGGATAATCAAGCTGCCGGCATTTACTTACGCATTCTTCTAAATTCTTTTGCCATTCCTTTGCGGCGATAATAATCGATACGGTCATAGTATTTTAGGATGCGCATCCGGTAAAATACCGCAAGCGTATCCTGAGTAGTGGCGAACACGGCCCGCGAGCCGATTCTCGTGTATTTTCTTTGCGGATTCAAGACTATCGGGGCCTCGGCGATCTTATACCCCAGATGATGCGCGTTCACTAATAGTTCGAGGTCAAAGGCAAATTGCTTGACCAGTATCCTGGGAAAGACCTTACGCAGGACTTCGCTCTTGAACAACTTGATCCCGGTTTGCGTATCATGGCAGGGCAGGCCAAAAAGCAGTTTTACCAAAAGATAATACCCGAAACTCATGATCTTTCTTTCCAGGGGGTAATTGACCCGGGAATTCGGATGCAGCTTCGAGCCGATCACAATATCGGCGTTATCCAGCCGCAAGATATCAAAAAGGGTCTGGACCTGTATCGGATGCAGGTCCATGTCGGCATCGAGAAAAACCACGAAATCCCCGCTGGTATAACGAAAGGCTTTCTTCAACGCCCTGCCCTTGCCCAGGTTAAAGGGATTTTTTTTGACGATCAGTTCCCCGGGATATTTTTTTTGCAGCCCGCAAAGGATCTCATAGGTCGCGTCGGATGAGCCGTCGTCAATAACCAGAAGTTCCCAGGAACAACCGAATTCCCGAAAAGTCCGTATCGTCTCTTCCACGCTCGCAGCAATGTGCCCGGCCTCATTATATGCCGGCATGACCACGGAGACTTTCTCTTGTAGGGTCTTCATCTTTTTTTATAGGCCAAAAACAGGTGTATCAGAAGAAGCGACGCCCCGCAAAAACAAAGAATAAGCTGCACCGCGACCAAAGATGGATGGAAAATAACCACCAGGGCATTCTGCAATAAAAGAAAACCGGCCAGGTAACCCAAAAACCGCAGGTCCTTTACCGAAAGAAAATAAGAAATCATGATGAAGAGAAGCGCGTAGAGGCTCATTGATACGCTAAAGAGCCTGCCTAGAAAGACCGCTTCGGGAAATGATTTTCCCGTCAATATCTTTAAGACAAAAACGGGAAAAAGATTATAGAAGATCATCGCCGCCCCGCTTAAGAGGACAACGTATTTAAGGGATTTCGAAAGAGTGGAAAGCGTCTCCTGATTTCCGGCGCTTAATCCGCTGGTCCGGGGAAACATTACTATGCTGATCGCCCCCGGCAAGAAAAGAAATATCTTTCCGAGCATCTGGGCCAAGGCATACGCCCCCGAATCCTGCGGCGCAAAAAAGTATTTCACCCAGACCATGTCGAAGCTAACCAGATTGATAAAACAAAAATTTGCCGCGGCAACGGGAAATAGATAAATTAATACTCCCCGGTAATCGACATCTTCCCGGGGCAAAGCGAAACTGATGTATTTTTTTAGCGGCAGATAAAGGATAATCAGAGAAACCGCCGCGGAAATCAATAAGGCACCCAGGGAACCGGCGATACCGTATCCTAAATACAAAAAAACGGCAACCGACGCTAATTTCAGGATCCCGCCGGCTGCCTGACTGGAACTATACCACCCAAAAAGCTCTAACCCCTGAACCCCTCCCAGGAATAACGGAACCAGGCAAACCACGCCGACCGTCCCGGCCAGGATATAACCGCTGGCAAGAGAATCGATCTTTAAGGCGTTAATTATTCCCCTGGAGGAGAATGTAAAAATCAAGAATGCCAGAATTGCGAATACCGATACCTTCTTTAATAATCCCGAAAACAGATAAGTTATCTTCGAGGTTTGCCCGGCGGCCCTGAACTTAGAGGTGTATTTCGCCATTGCCAGCTGGAGGGTGCCGACCGGAGTGGCGATCAGCATAAATACGGATAAAAGCGAGTTAAACGCAGCGAATTCGAAGGCGGAAAGGCTGTGCGCGATCAATAACTGATAAAAAAGATTGAGCAGGTTTGCCAGCGATGTGCCGGTAAACACAATAAAAATATTCCTGCTAAATTTATCTATTTTTTTCAGTCTATTCAGCACTTATATTTTAGCGGGCTTAAATTACGATTTTCAGGAATCTGCGGCTGCCGGCCTTCAGGGTCCCGGACTGAACAGGAACAAAATCCTCCGCTTCCAGCTTTTTCTCGCCAAAAAAGACGGCACCTTGTTTGATCAGGCGGCGCGCCTCATTGCCGCTTTTTACCAGGCCGCTATTCACCAGGATACTCACCAGGTTATCATTGGCTTTCAGCCTGTACTCGGGGATCTCCGCGGGAGATTCTTTATGGCTAAAGACCCTCTCGAATTCCCCGGCCGCCTCTTGAGCCGCCGAACCGGAATGGTATTGAGTGATGATCTCTTTGGCTAACCTGATCTTGGCCTCCTTAGGATGCATCTGTTTGATCCGGGAGATTTCGCAGTCGGTAAGCAATTCATAATACTTATACATCAACTCATCGGAGATCGACATGATCTTGCCGAAGATCTCTCCGGGAGGATCATTTATCCCGATATAGTTGCCGAAGGATTTGCTCATCTTCTGCACCCCGTCCGTGCCTTCGAGTAGGGGCATGGTAATCACCACCTGCTGCTCCTGGTCATAATCCTTTTGCATATCCCTGCCCACGAGCAGATTGAAGATCTGGTCGGTCCCGCCCAATTCTATATCCGCCCGGAGCTTCACCGAATCATACCCCTGCAGTAAAGGATACATGAATTCCAACAAAGAGATATCCTCGGATTTAGCCAGCCGTTTTTTAAAATCGGCACGGGCAAGCATCTGGGCCACGGTTGCATGACCTGTAAGAGACAATATTTCAAGAACCGACATCTTTTCGAACCAATCCGAATTAAAAACAATCTCTACCCGGTCGAGATCCAGGACCTTGGATACCTGCTTCTTATAGGTGGCGGCATAGGCAATAACTTCTTCCTTACTCAACTGCTTTCTTTTTTCGGAACGCCCGGTGGGATCTCCGATGCGGGCGGTAAAATCTCCGATCAAAAAAACCACCTTGTGCCCGAGGTCCTGAAATTGCCGTAATTTTCTTAAAAGCACGGTATGCCCCAAATGAATATCCGCCGCCGTAGGGTCAAAACCGGCCTTGATCACCAGGGGTTTATTGTTTTTCAGGCTATTTTCCAGCTTGGCCTTCAGCTGCTCCGTGGAAATGATCTCCACAGCGCCTCTTTTAATGATCTTTAACTGGCTTTCAAGATCATTGCTTGGCATTTGTCCTCTCCTTGGTCAATTTTAGATCTTTGCCGAAAGCCCGATCTTTCCCTGTTCGGTATCGATCTTGATTACCTTGGCCTTGATCTTATCCTGAGGCTGTAACTTTGCAGCCTCAGCCTTATCGATCTCGCTGGAATAGATTAAACCTTCCAACTCTTCTTCGATCTTTACGAATACCCCGAAGTCGGTCACACTGACCACCTCGGTATCCAGGACGACATCCAACGGATACTTTTCCGCGATGGCCGGCCAGGGATTATTCTGAAGCTGTTTTAACCCCAGGTTGATCCGTTTATTCTGGGCATCGACTGATAATACGATAACGTCGATCTTCTGGCCTTTCTTGAGCACGTCCTGGGGATGGCCGATCCGCTTGGTCCAGCTAAGATCCGAAATATGGATCATCCCTTCCAGGGAACCGTCTATCTCGACGAAAACCCCATAGTCGGTAAAACCCCGTACCTTTCCGGAAACCTTGGTCCCCACGGGAAATTTCGACTCTGCTTCCAGCCAGGGATTCTGTTCCAGTTGTTTTAAGCTCAAAGAGATCCTGCGGCTTTCCTTTTCGATGCTCAAGATTTGGGCCTCCAGCATATCCCCGATGGCGAACATCTCGCTGGGGTTATTCACCCTGCGCGTCCAGGAGATCTCTGAAACATGGATCAGCCCCTCAATACCCTTCTCCAATTCAATAAAGATCCCGTAAGGAAGAATATTCACTACTTTACCTTTTACTTTCGTGCCGACGCTGAATTTTGTTTCGATATCCTGCCATGGATCGGGTAGCCTTTGCTTAAGCCCCAAAGAAACCTTTTCCGCTTCCTTGTCCATGTTCAAGACCATTACCTCGATCCGGTCGCCCACCGCCACTACTTCCGAAGGATGGCTGACCTTTGACCAGGACATATCCGTAATATGCAACAGGCCGTCCACGCCGCCTAAGTCGATAAAGGCGCCGAAATCGGTAATTGCCTTGACCATCCCCGGATAGGATTCGCCGATCTTTAAGGTCTGCCAGATCTTTTCCTTGGCCTCTTCCTTTTCTTTTTGCATCGCTTCTTTTCGCGAAACGATCAGGCTCCTGCGCAGGTTGTTCGTTTTGACGATCTTGAATTTGAAGGTCTTGTAGATGATATCTTTGTCCGCGACCCCCTTGAAGGCGGAAAGCGAAGCCGGCAGGAACCCTTCGATCCCCGCGACATCTACCAGAAAGCCACCTTTGACCTTTTTCACCGGCCGGCCGTTAACCAGGCCGCCCTCTTCCGCCTGCTTTATAACCTTGTCCCAGCCGCTGATCCTTAAGGCCTTTTCACGCGAAAGCCTGATCATCCCGGCGTCATCTTCGATCGAATCGATGAAGAAATCCAGCTCACCGCCGACTTTCAGGTCTTCCGGAGGGAACTCCGCGATCGCCACGATCCCCTCAGACTTAAACCCCACGTCTACCAGCACCTCTTTCTGGGAGATCGAAACAACCTTGCCCTTAATGATCTGGCCTTCCTTTATTTTTTTGATAGTTTGATTATACAACTCTTCCATGCTAATGGGTTTCTCTTCGGTCATTTAATGTTTCCTCCTTATGCAGCTTTAATATATATTTTAGTTTTATTTTTTAACGAAATCAGGTGGAACAAAACACCCCCTTTTCGGAAAATTTACAATAATCAAACAGCAGATAAAAACAAGGCATGAAAAATTACCGATCCTGAAGCTTCAGGATCAATTCCCTCCCGTAGCTAAGAAGCTCTTTCGCCTTTTTGAGGCTCTTGGCTTCGGCATAAGTGCGCATGATCGGCTCTGTGCCGGAACCCCTGAACATCAGCCAGCTTTGGTCATCACAGATCAGCTTAACACCGTCGAAATCCTTGATTTCGACCACCTTCCTGCCCAATAACTCCGCCGGGAGTAACTCTTTTTTCGGCTCCATGCGATGTTTTAATTCCAGGTCATCGCGCAGGTAATAATATTTACCGAACTGTTTCTCGGTCTCGTTTAAGATCTTGAGCATATCCTTATTACGATAGACCATCATCTCCAAAAGCAGTAATCCGGCAACCGTACCGTCGCGCTCCGGGATATACCCCTTGACCCCCATCCCACCGGCTTCTTCTCCTCCGGTAAGGATATCCTCGGTTTCCATCAGGTTCGATATATACTTAAAGCCTACCGGCGTTTCATAAAGCTTCACCTTGAGGAATTTAGCGATATTATCGATCATCGTCGTGCCGCAGATAGTCTTGACTATACCTCCGGACCATTTACGGTCCTGGTTTAAATGCAGGGCGAGTAAACCGAGTATCTTCTGCGGATGGACAAAAATCCCTCCCGGGGCGACCGCGGCGATGCGGTCGGCGTCACCGTCTAAGGCGATCCCCAGATCAAACTTGCCCGCCTTGACCCGCTCTTTTAAAAACCTCAGGTTCTCTTCCACCGGTTCCGGCCTTCTGCCGCCGAAAGAGGGGTTGATATCATTACGCATAAACTCAACCTTGATCGATGACCCCTTAAGGATCTCGGCGATCAGGCTGTCCCCCGAACCGTGCATGGCGTCAAGCAACACCTTAAATCTTTTATTTTTCATTTTTTTGAAATCTATGTAGGAACGGATAAACTTTATGTAATCCCTGGTAAAATCGTCTTTTTTCAAAGTACCCTCACCCGCGTTATTCTCCCTGACCGCGTTTTTACCCAGGGCATCCTCTACCGCCTTGGTTATCTCCGGGGCTGCTGCCCCGCCGGAAGAATTCTTGATCTTAAAACCGTTGTAATTTGCCGGGTTGTGGCTGGCGGTAATCATGACGCCAAGGTCCAATTTTCTGTGTTTTACGGCAAAACTCAACGTGGGAGTGGGGATCGGACGGTCGGAAAGTTCCACCTGGATACCGTTGTTCCGCAGGATCTCGGCGGAAATTTGCGCGAAATCCGCCGACATAAACCTGGTATCATAACCCACTGCTACTTTTTTCCCCGGGCCGACATAGTCGGCAACCGCCTGAGAAACTATTTTAAGGTTCTTGAAGGTATAATTATCGGCAATCACGCCCCTCCAGCCATCGGTGCCAAATTTAATTTCAACGCTGCTTTGCATTTCTTATCCTTTCTATGGCTTGTTTTGTATTTTTGGATGCAAAAATATACGAACCGGAGGCCAGTATATTTGCTCCGGCGCTGATAAGCAATCCCGCGGTTTTATCGTTTACTCCGCCGTCAACCGCGATATCGCCTTTAAACAGGCAGCGCAGCTTTCTGATCTTGCCTAGAGAACCGGGGATAAATTCCTGTCCGCCGAAACCCGGAAAAACCGACATTACCAATACGAAATCCGCGTATTTCAACACCGGCCTGATCTTTTCCAGAGAGGTGTCCGGGTTCAGGGATATGCCGAATTTGACCTTCTTAAGCCTTAACTTCCTGCTCATCTTTTTGATCAAGGCAGGCGAAACGGTTTCAATATGCACGGTGATCATATCGCTGCCCGCGCTGATAAAACTATCCAGATACCTTTGCGGGTTTTCGATCATTAGATGCACGTCCAGCGGCAGGTGCGTAACCTTACGGATGTATTTTACGACCACCGGCCCGATGGTAATATTGGGGACAAAATGCCCGTCCATCACATCGAGATGCAATAAATCCGCCCCGGCACGTTCGACCCTTTTGACCTCGCGGTCCAGCCGGCTAAAATCTGCGGAAAGTATCGAAGGAGCGATTTTTATCTTCATCATATATATAATTTTTTCTTTCCAATGTATTTAAATACCGCTTCCGGGACCAGATATCTGAAGGACCGCGAGTTTTTTATCCGGCTGCGGATCTCAAAAGCCGAAATATCCACCGCACGGATCGCTATCGTCGAAATATAAGTTGGGATGTCCTCCAGGGGAAATCCCGGCCTGGTCGCCACGATAAATTTCACTATTTTTAATATCTCTTCCAGGTCCTTCCACTCTTCCAGATACTTTAAAAGATCCGATCCGGTAATGAAATACAGCTCATCCCCGGGATAGGCCCTTCTAAATTCTTTAACCGTGTCGATGGTAAAAGAACGCCCCGACCTTTTGATTTCGATATCCGAAACACAAAAACAGGGATTCCCGGCAATCGCCAGTTTTACCATTCCCAGCCTGGCATCTGCCGCGGCGATCTCGGTGTTATCTTTATGCGGCGGCAGGTATGCCGGGACAAAAATCACTTTATCCAGGGCAAGCTTCTCCCTGATCTCTTCCGCAAGGATCAAATGGCCGAGATGTATTGGGTTAAATGTCCCCCCGAGTATGCCGATTCTCATCTTTGACTATTCCCTGATCTGTCCGTTCCCGCAGACCGCGTATTTATAGCTGGTAAGTTCCTCCAGGGCCATGGGGCCGCGCGCGTGCAATTTATCCGTAGAGATCCCGATCTCCGCGCCCAGGCCGAATTGATAACCGTCGGTAAAACGGGTCGAGGCATTTACATATACACAGGCAGAATCGACTTTCTGCAGAAACTCCACAGCGTTTTTGTCGTTTTCGGTGACGATACTGTCGGAATGGTGCGATCCGAAATTATTAATGTGGTCGATCGCCTCCTGCAGGCTGTCGACAACCTTGACCGCCAGGACCAGGGAAAGGAACTCCGTTCGAAAATCCTTCTTCACGGCCAATTTAACCTGGCCGCGGGATATTTTACAGGTCCTTTGACAGCCGCGGACCTGAACACCGGCATCCCGGAATTTCTTGAGCATCCCGGGAAGGAACCTGATCGCCACTTCCTTGTTTACCAGCATCGATTCCATGGCATTACAAACCCCGGGCCGCTGGACCTTGGCGTTAAAACAAATTTTTTCCGCCATGTTCAAATCCGCCCATTCATCGACATAAACATGGCAGATCCCCTTGTAATGTTTGATCACCGGGATCAACGAACTTTTGACCACTTTTCTGATCAAATCCTCACCGCCGCGGGGAATCACCAGGTCGATATACTCATTGAGCTTTAACAACACATCGATCGCCCTGCGCTCGGTAGTGGTGACCATGTTTATCGCTGCTTCCGGGATCCCGTGTCTGGCCAGCACCGCTTTAAGCACCCGGTAGATCGCTACGTTTGAATTATTAGCCAGGCTGCCGCCGCGCAGGATCACGCTGTTTGAAGACTTAAAACAAAGTCCGATGCATTCGGCGGTAACGTTGGGACGCGCCTCATAGATAATAGCGATCACTCCGATCGGCACCCTGACCTTGTGGATCAGCAGGCCATTTGGCCTCTTCCAGCATTTGATCTCGCGGCCCACCGGATCGGATAAACGCGTCAATTCCAGCAAAGAACCGGACATCTCTTTAATGCGTTTCTCGCTCAAAAGTAAACGATCGATAAAAGCCTGGCTGGTTTTATTTTTTATCGCCAGGGCGACATCTTTCCGATTAGCCTTTAAAATTACCGCCTGTTCTTTTAACAGTGCGGCAGCCATCTCCCTTAAGACCTTATCTTTAGTCCCGGCAGGCAAAACAGCCAGTTCCCGGCAGGCCTGCCGGGCGTCTTTTGCCATTTGACTGAGCTGTATTTTTAGGTTGACCATATTATTCCTCTAAAACCACGATATTATCGCGATGCACGACCTCTTTTTCCGTGCGCGTTCCTTTAACCTTGTCGAGTTCCCCGGAGGCGATCCGGGACTTACCCTTGGCAAATATGAGATTGTCTTTATCCGCGATACTAACCACGTCTCCGCAGGAAAAGTTTCCCGAAACCCGCAGGACCCCTACGGATAAAAGGCTCTTTTTCTCCCGCAGGGCCTTTTTTGCTCCGTCATCCACGTAGATTACCCCTTTGGTCCTGGTGCCGAAGGCTATCCAGTGCTGCCGCGCCTTAAAACTCTTTTTACTGGCGAAAAGCGTGCCCACCCCTGCGGGATCTTTTACGGAATTGGCCACGGCATTCTTTAACCTGCCGTTTGTAATGACACAGGGGATCCCGGAATTCATCACTATCTTTGCCGCTTCCAACTTGGCAATCATTCCTCCCACGCAAGACTGTTTCCGGCTGGGACAGGCCAGACTTTTTAACTCAAGGGTAACTTCTTCTACCAGCCTGATCACCTGTTTATCCCTGTCCAGAAAACCGTCGACATCGGAAAGATTGATCAGGAGATCCGCCTTAATCAACCCGGCAACCAAAGCGGAAAGCTTATCATTATCCCCAAATTTGATCTCCTGAGTAGAAACACTGTCGTTCTCATTGACTATCGGGACATAACCCAATTCCAGTAATTTCAAAAGCGTATTTTTGGCGTTTAGATAGCGTTTGCGGTCCGTAAAATCATCCCATGTCAGAAGGATCTGGCCGCAGTGCATCCCCAGGCCGCCGAAAAACTCCCGGTAGCTGTCCATCAGCTCGTTCTGTCCGACGGCAGCGGCAGCCTGAAGCAAAGGAAGCTTTTTAGGCCGGTTCTTCAGGCCCATCAATTTCATCCCCAGGGCGATGGCGCCGGAAGAGACGATCACCACTTCTTTTCCTTCTTCCCTGATCAGCCCGGCGATACTGCGGATAATCTCGAAAATATTTCTCGCCTGCAGTTCGCCCGCGGTATAAAACAGGCTGCTGCCGATCTTAACGACAATACGTTTATAATTTTTTCCCGATGGCTTCAATTAATTCCTCCAGGCCTTCTTTTTTGAGCGCCGATATCGCCACAATTCTTTTTTTAAAGGTTTTTCGGAATCTTTCCAGGTTTTCCGCGGCCCCCGGCAGGTCCATTTTATTGGCAACGATGATCTGGGTTTTTCCCCAAACGTTCTGACTGTAGTTTTTTAACTCTACATTGATCTTGCGATAATCTTCGAGAGGGTCCCTGCCTTCAAAACCCGACATATCAATCAGATGCACAAGGATCCTGGTGCGCTCCACATGCCTTAAGAACCTATCACCCAGCCCTTTTCCCAGATAGGAACCTTCGATCAGTCCGGGGATATCGGCAATCACAAATGCTTTTTTGCCCGCGCGCACCACCCCTAAAACCGGAAATTTTGTAGTAAAAGGATAAGCCGCTATCTTTGGCTGGGCATTGGAGATTATTGAAATCAAGGTAGATTTACCGGCATTGGGAAAACCGACAACGCCTACATCGGCGATTAAACTCAAATCCAACAGTAACTGGCGTTCCTGTCCGGGTTCGCCGCAAGTAACCTCTTTGCGATGATAACTACCCAGGCCGCCTTTGCCCCCTTCAGCTACCACTACTCTCTGGGAATCCTCTTTCAGGTCCTGAAGCAGTAATCCGCTTTTTTGGTCTTTAACCAGCGTGCCGCAGGGGACCCGCACGATCACGTCCGGGGCGTCTTTACCGGTTCTTTGTTTCCCCATGCCGTGCCCGCCGTGCTTACCGTAAAAATGCCGGTTATACTTAAAATCCAGCAAGGTATGCAGATTCCTGTCGGCCATTAAGATGATATCCGCGCCCTTGCCGCCGTCGCCGCCGTCGGGGATCCCACGCCTGGTGTATTTATCTTTATAAAGGCTGTTACACCCCTTGCCGCCGTCTCCGCCGCGCACGTAAATCTTTACGCTGTCAATGAACATGCTTTAACTTCCTGTTTCGATTTCCTTAATCTTGATCCTGGTCAACTCCTGCCGGTGGCCTTTTTTCCAATGCTTGGATTTACGGCGGCGGTATTTAAAAGATATGGCTTTTTTGCCTCTTAAGCACCCGATCACTTCCGCCTTTACCTGGACCCCTTTTAAATATGGCTGCCCGATCTCAACCTTCTTCTCCTTGCTAAGCAACAGCACATGGCCCAGGCTCAGCTCCTTGCCTTTCGGAGTATCTTGTTTCTCCACTTCCAGGGTATCACCTTTTGTCACTTTGTATTGTTTTGTCCCAACTTCAATTATTGCATACATTTCGCGCTCTCCTTTTGGAAAAACATTAAACGTTTAAGGCTATAATGTTAACACATAAACAGGGGGCCGTCAAGAATTAATTGGGTCGGATTGAAGCAGGTTTAAGCGGGAAAAATGCCCGGTAAGCGGATTTTTTAGCTCTTCCACCAGGCCACTCTTTCGGTCTCCACAGCAAATGGGGTGAAAGGCGGTAAATTGGCGCTATTATTAAATGAAGTGTCGTAATCCCAGTTCCTCCCCGGAGCCGTATAACGCGGCATGCCGTATACCCAGTTCCCCTGGGCGATCTGGCTGAACCACAACTCAATAAAGGAACCCCTGATATTCAGGTTCTTGCCGGTCCAGTTTTCCAGGAGGCGTGGGTAATTTTCCAGCCCCCCGCTATAGACCCCCCCTCCGTCAGGAGTAGCCTTGATTCCGGCAATAAAAGCGGAATTTACGGTAGTAGTGCTGGCAACCCGGCTGCTTACCGGGGTAGTATCGTTCCAATTATTGGAAAGTATGTTTAAGGTGTCCCCGATGATCGCCGCCGGCTTCTTATTCACGTTATTATAATCCCCTCTGACATATACCGGGTCATTTGAGACCACGGTCAGCCGGGCCGCCAATTCCGAACCATTGACCAGCCTGATCCCGTTTGGCTGCGCGCTGCTGGCATCTGTGCGGGTGGCATAAAGCAGGCCATTAGCGGGATAATAACCCGACTCGGCCAGGACCCCCATATCGATATTGGTTACCGTGACGTTGCGCCCTTCGCGGGCGTCGTAAAAAGTGGATACACTTATCGGGTTATCATCATCAAAGGAAATCAGGTTTCCCGATGAATCGTATGCCGCGGTATCAACAATCTTTATCCCGGCATTCGCTGAGTAAAAACCATCCGGCTGGATGGAACCTACTGCCGGCGTGGCCAGGGCATTGACCCCGTGAACGCTGCTTTTTACCGTGCCGTTCCAGCGTAACTGGGATTCGTCGATCCAGTCGGAACGGTCGCAATCCAGGGCCGTGGTATCAGACGCCTTTTTCATTAATTCGTAAACCGCCGGATCCGAGCCGCGGACCTTGATATTGACTGAACCGAGCATATCCTGCGCGGAATCTTTCCTGCGGTTATAGATGTTACCGGCGCTGTAAAGGTAATCGCTGTTTACCGTCAATGAGGCATGGGTCCCCAGGTATATATCGTGGTTGCCGTGGATGCGTCCGGAGAAGTTCATATTTACGCCCGGGAGAACCTCTAAATCATCTTCATAAAATACCGCGTGCTGAAATGTATAGGTTTTTCTGCGGGAAACGATCTGGTTTAGGGTCACGGAAATCCCGAACTCATTACTTACCGCGGTAGCGCTGATCTGATAGCGCCTTAAGAAAAAAACAATCCCCTGCGGATCCACTATATTAGTGTCCGCCGCGGCCCCGAAAAGATCGGTCCAGCCATAAGTCACGGTAAATCCCGGCGTTGCTGCCGCATACGCGATATCACTGTTATTTGAATTCACATCCAAATAATTTGCTTCACGGTAGGACAACTGATAAGCGCCTTCGGAGATAGCCGATTCCGCCAGATAAAATGCCTGTAGGTAGGCCCGGTTTCTTTTGACCAGGCCGGCCTCCGCGGTGGCACGGTATAAGGAAGTCGCGGTCAGGACCAATATCACCGCCAGGACCATATAGGCGACGATCAAGGTAATTCCTCTTTTATTCTTCAAAGTAACTTTGGGCTTCATTATTAATTCCTTAATTTTATTACCGACGACGTGCTCATGTTATAAACCCTGGTGTCGGTATCGCTCTTACGCAAATTCAGCACCATCCGTATTTCATCAAGATATAAGGCGTTATCCAGGTCATGGTCAAAAAAACTGATATTGTTGACCCCATTACCGATTACTTGGGAACCGGAATTACTCGTCCGGACCAACTGCCCGGCGACCGTCGGGCTCAGGCTAATGCTGATCAGGTCCGGGTCCCAGTCAATGCTCCCTGCGGCGGTCAACACCGGCACCCCGGAAATATATTTTGGCAGATGAAAACTGATTTTATCGGTACCGGCAACGGGAGAATTTTCCGTGATCGTCACCTGCGCCCGATTGGAATTTATCAACTCCGAAGAAATCCGCTCCAGGATCTGCCTGGATTCCGCGGCCAGGGTAGTGTTGATATCGGTAGCCTGAAAAATTACCTTGGATTGAATGACCGCGGCCACTAATATCCCCATCAGGGCCAAAAAAATCATCAACGCGAATAACGTCTCGACAACCGAAAAAGCGGATTTTGCCTTTCTCACGAAAGCCCCCTGGATCTTAAAATATCAAAACTCTGGGTATAGCCGCGGCGGTCCCTGCCCGTCCAGGTAACAGTAACCCTGACCAAGAGCAGGTCGGGATTGGCCCCGTAAGGCCCGGAGTATGCCGGATAGGTCACCACGATACTTTCATTATCAAGGACCAGGGCCCCGATACCTATACTGGCGGGATTAACCGGCGCTCCCGCCGGAAAAAGCGCCTGGAGATTCGAGAAAGGCGCCGCCTTGATACTCTCGACAACATCCTTGAGATCGTCGGTAGCCACCCCGATCTCCCGGGAAAGCGTAACCATGCTCATCGTGCTGAAATAGACCTGGAATACCGCGACCACGATGACCAGCACCACCGCCGCGGAAACCATCAGCTCAATAAAGGTGAAGCCTTTTTTCATTTTCCAACCGTCCTTAGTTTATCTTCACGTCTTCGATATGGAACGCAGGGTTAGCCAACAGGTTTATCTTGGCCCGAAACCTGCGCTCAAGGTTCTTGATCGTATTACGGTCCTTTAATATCTCATCGACAACCGCAGGGTTCAGGCTCAAGGCAACCTCCCGCGACTTACTGTTCTTAAGATGTTTTTTCAGTTCCTTAACGGCGTAAATCCCCACGGTAACCGGCGACTTGATTTTCCCCTTCCCCTGGCAATACGGACAAGGCTGATAAGACAGCGTCTGCACGGTGTTATGGATGCGCTCACGGGTCATTTCCACCACGCCGAACTTGGATATCCCCAAAATATCGTATTTCGCCCGGTCATTGCGCAATGACCGTTTAAGGACATTGAGCACTTCCCGGCGATGCGACTCTCTGCCCATGTCGATAAAATCAATGACAATGATCCCGCCTAAATCGCGCAGCTTCAGCTGATGCGCGACTTCCTCGGCGGCTTCACAATTGACCTTGAAGGCCGCTTCTTCCTGCTCAAGTTTTTTCTTAAAGCCTCCGCTGTTTACGTCGATCACCACCAGGCCTTCCGTCGGTTCGATTATAATATAGGCCTTTGATTTAAGATAAACCTTGGTCTCAAAAATCCTGCTGATCTGGCGTTCAATGTCTTTATCGTGAAAAAGATCGTCTCCACGGTAGAATTCCACCTTGCGCGCCATATAACTCAGAAAGGTAGTCATAAAACGGCGGATCCGGTAATACTCTTCCTTTGAATCGACATAGAGCCGCGAGACATCCTCGCTGAAAGAATCCCGGATCACCCTTAAGGTCAGGTCGTATTCTTCATAGATCAAACAAGGGGCCTTCCTGCTTTCGATCAGTTTCTCCATGCGCTTCCAGAGCTTCAGCAGGAAATTCGCATCGTGAAAAAGCTGCTGTTTTGACTTGCCAAAGGCGGCGGTACGCACGATTATACCGACGTTTCCCGGAAGGTGAAACTCTTTAAAGATCAACTTCAGGCGCTTGCGCTCCTCTTCATCGTCGATCCGGCGGGAAACCCCGATCTGGTCATCCTGCGGCATCAACACCAGATACCTGCCGGCAAGCCCGATGTGCGTTGAGAGCCTGGGCCCCTTGTTCCCAAAAGACTCTTTCACCACCTGGACCAGGACCTCCTGGCCCTTTTTAATCTCCCGCTGTTTAGGTTTAGGCAGATGCTCCACCGCCTCATAGGCCGATTCGATCTCCGACAAATAAAGAAACCCCTTTTTCGGCAGCCCGATATCGACAAAAGCGGCGCCGATCGAAGGCAAAACCGCTTCAATCACCCCTTTATAGATGTTCCCGACGATTGTCTTGTCCTGGGGCCGCTCGATATAAAATTCTTCCAGCTTATCGTCGTTAATTACCGCGGCGCGCTTTTCCTGTGGTTCTACATTAATAAAAATTTCTTTCGGCATCTTCTATCTTTATCCCTTCGGGCAATTGTTTTTCCATTCGGCTGGCGAATTCCTGCGGACTCAAAGCTGTCTTTAAAAGTACCGACGCTTCTTGATTAAAACCCTCCACGCCCAATTTTAACGCTTTAGTTATGCTTAGCTTGGGGTGTGGATTGAATCCGGCGGTAATTTTCAGCGGCAGATCTGCCCTGCGAAATGCGCGCGTAAACAGTCTCATCAAGTCAAGATGAGAGATGTATTTCATTGAACCCGTTTTTGTGAATTTAAAAGTTATCCTGGTGTCCATATCAAACTTGAGCTGCAGGAAAAATGCCCCGCTGGCCTTTTTCCAACCGCTTCATTTTTTATTGCGTCTTTTCTTTTTGTCCTGGACCGCCTTATCCTGTGCCTGTGGCCCTTCAAAGGAACGAAGCTTTGCAATCATCTCGTCGGAAAGACTGCTTCCCGTGACGATGTGCGGGGTAATAAAGATCAGCAGTTCCGTGCGGTCGACGGAATCCTCTTTCTTGCTGAAGATATAATCCAAAACCGGAATATCCCCCAGGATAGGGACCTTCTTTTTGTACTTGATCTTCTTCTCGGCGATTAAGCCTCCGATCACCAGGGTTTGGCCGTCTTTAACCATGACGTTCGTCTCGGCATTACGCGTTGAAATTATCGGCCTTTCATTATTCGGCCCGGTAAACCCGGTGATCTGGTCGATTGCCGGCTTGACGTTCAAGGTAATATACTTTTGCTCGTTTATGTTCGGAGTAACAGTGAGCCCGATACCGATCTGCTGGTCGGTATAACCGGAGACTACCCGCGTGCCGGTGTCTTTGCTATATTCGTAGTTCGGGATCGGCACCACCGAACCCACGAGTATCCTGGCCTGTTGATTGTTCAAGGTAGTGATCCGGGGGTTGGAAAGCACCTTGGTATCCGTGCGCTGGTCAAGGATCTCCAGGATTATCTTAGTCTGGTCAAAGCTTAAGGTCCCAAAGGTGAACAATGAATTTGAGGCGTCCGGGAAACCGCGTTCCAGGGTATGGAATAATTGTTCCGTCGTAGTAGTGCTCAAAGGCACCCCGGTTTCGCTGTAAGAAGTAGTAGTAACCCTTTCCAGCGAGCTGGGGGACTCGACCTTGGGAAACATCTTGTTAAAATCCCCCTTGTAGTCATCGGTAGAAAAAGGAAACGTGGTCGGCCGGGTTGAGCCGCTTAAAGACGCCTGGATCTGCCAGTCGATACCCAGTCTTTCGGCGCTCCCCAGGGTAGTTTCGATGATCTTGGCCTCGATCATTACCTGGGGGGTCATCTTGTCCAGGCTCTTGATTATCTCGGCGATCTTGATCAGGTTTGATTTTGTCTCGGTGATGATCAGCATGTTGGTGCGCGTCTCCAGGGTTATTTT
>JAQUQA010000005.1 GCA_028716305.1 Candidatus Omnitrophota bacterium
AGATTGACTTCTTGTCATCCAGAAGAGTGGCATTGGTAGCCAGCTGGACTTCCTTGAATTTACCTTTGACCAATTCGCAGATATCCCCAAACCGCGGATGCAGGAGACTCTCCCCCCTGCGGTGCAATACCAGGATAGTTTCCGGAAATTCCGCCGCTTCATCGATGATCTGCTTGACCAGGCCAAACTCCATAAAACCATCAAGTTCTTTAAGGAATTTTCTCGGGCAATAACTGCAACGCAGGTTACATA
The DNA here is from genome assembly GCA_028716305.1 of Candidatus Omnitrophota bacterium. Lineage (GTDB taxonomy): Bacteria > Omnitrophota > Gorgyraeia > Gygaellales > Profunditerraquicolaceae > JAQUQA01. Next base: position 253 of record JAQUQA010000005.1, read on the forward strand.
CCGCGGATAACTCTATTTCTATCCTCCTGGGGAAAACCCCGGCATTAAGATTATCGCTCATTCGGCCTACAAGGCCCTCCTTCGGCCTAACAGCTGTTTATCGGCTATTTCCAGCACGTCCCTGGCGCGGAAAGTAAAATCCCCCTTCAGGACCTTTGCTATTTTGCGGGCATTTTCCAGGTCTTCAGGAAAATCAACGGTTAACTTTGACCCGTTCATTGAATCAGCGCCTAACCCCAGATCAAAATACCCGGTTTTAAATTCCTCCGCGTGGTTAATAAAATACCTGGTAACGTGCTCTAAATCCTCTTGGTCAACGGCCAGGCCTGCCGCTTTCTTCGCCGCTGCCAAAGTAAAGGCCTCACAGATGAAACCGGCAGCCGTAGTCTTCTTGTCGATTGCGGCATAATCAAACCCCCGACCCTTTAAGGCATCCAGTAAAACGCTGAACGCCGAGGTCTCGACAAAGGGGCTGTCCGCGCAAACCCGCACCAGGTATTTTACCCCAAGCCCCTCGGCAGCCCGGATATACCTCTCTAAGACGTTATTCAGGCTGCCCCTGAACACATCCAGGGAATGACTGCGGCAAAAATTATAAACCTGATCATCATCTTCTTCCGTAGAGGTAGCGACAACTACCTTGGTTACCGCGGATGCCTTGCAACGGCGATAAACGAATTCCAAAAGCGGCATGCCGGCTAAGTCCATTAATACTTTTCCCGGCAGGCGCGCGGAACTATGTCTAGCCTGGATAACCACCGCGCAATCGCTATAATCCTTTAACATGATTTTCTGGCTACCACCAGCATATTACTGCTTAAGAGGTTATCCTGCAAAAATAGCTGTAATTTATCGCGCAGGGAGTCTCCTTTATTCAATAAAGACAAGACAAAACGATCATTCAACTTGTATCCGCCCTTGACCCTGTTATAGACGATATCCACATCGAGTACCCCCGGGGTCTCCAAGGCAACCACCTTGAATCCGGAACGCTTAAGCAATATGGCCATGGATTCCGGATTAAAATAATTCAGGTGGTTCGGTCCGCTGATATTGTATGAATCTTTCCCTAATAATAACAGGTCAAACCCGTTTATGTTCGGAGTGGTCAGAATAAATACCCCTCCCGGCTTAAGCAGGCTCCTCACCTGGCGGCAGAAAGCCAGAGGATCAAACAAGTGTTCGATCAATTCAAACGCGCAGATACAGTCTGCCTGCAGGCCGCGGGTTTCTTCCGCCAGGCAATTCAAGGTTTTAATCCCCCTGGCCCTGGACAGGCGGGCCCCTTCGCCCGAAGGCTCGATATTCAGGTATTCTCCAAAACCCAGCTTCCTTTCCTTTAATAACTCCAGGAATATCCCGTTTCCACCTCCAATCTCAACCAGCAACTGTTTGCCTGCCTTAAAATTTTTTAGATATCGGCAAAGCCTTTCTGCCCTGGGCAAAAAGATTTTTTCCTTTCTTACCGCCGCGGTCTTTTCCAGCACCTCCCGGGTAAAAATACGGATAGACTCTGCATCCGCGTAATAATCAGAGAGTCTTTTAAGTTTTGGCCGCGGGGATATATAAAGGGTCCCGCACTTCTTGCAAAGCCGAAAGATGAATTTTTCCTTCATAAAATACAAAGGGTTTCCTTTTTTTCCGCACCCCGGGCATGCGCAGCAGGAGAAATATTTTTTTAACGGTCTGCCTTTCGAATCTAAAAAAAATCTTTTAATGTCTTTTACCCTGCAGGCGTCTATAAATTTCCCGAAATCGCCGGAACGGATATCGTTTTCCCTGAAAAAGGCTCCTGCCATCGGTTATCCTCGTGCCTCCCTAAGCATGGTTTTCCAATCCAGCATCGGCCGCAGGATCGATTCCGCCCATTCCCCGTGCTGGAGGTTGTACCCCTGAAAATTCACGTCAAAAGAAAGAATCTTGTTCAAGATCAGATGTTCGATCTTTAAATTAAGCAGATGCACGGAAATATAAAAGCGCCTCTGCCCGAAGAGGTTGGCCGGGATCAGGCAAAACGATTCATAGAGGCCGCGCTTGCGCAGATAGAGCTCGCTTTCCTCTTCCCGGTCGGAATTCTGTGAAATGATCACCGGGTTATTATCTTCATCAACCACCTGGACCACTACTCTTAAGTCGGCAATATCTTCGAGGCATTCGTATAATACCGAAACCACAACCGGTTCATCCGAACGGAAGGCATTGCACAGGGCACCCTGACTATTCAAAAGGGTAACCTTCTTCAAAAGGATGGTCGGGTTGCGCCTACGCACCACTCCTTCCAATTTACCGGAGATCTCTTTTTCATCGACAAAACCTTTCAGTGAAAGGTTTTGATCCAGATAAGCCGCGGTAACCAGCTCGGTCGGGCCGTCCATGGCTACCCTGCCGGATTCCAAAAGCACCGTGCGCTTACAGAGGTTTCTCACCGCGGTCATATTATGGCTGACAAACAACACTGTCCGCCCTCCCTGGGAAACATCTTTCATCTTCCCCAGGCATTTTTTCTGGAACTGGGCGTCCCCCACTGCCAGGACCTCGTCCACCAGGAGGATCTCCGGATCAAGATGCGCGGCCACTGAAAAAGCCAGCCTTACCTGCATCCCGCTGGAGAAACGCTTTACCGGAGTATCCAGGAATTTTTCCACCCCGGAAAACTCCACGATCTGGTCGAATTTCTTATCGATCTCTTTTTTTCGCATCCCCAGGATCGATCCGTTAAAATAAATATTCTCCCTGCCGGTGAGTTCCGGGTGGAACCCGGTCCCCACTTCCAGGAGGCTCCCCACCCTGCCGCGTAAAATTACCTCTCCCTGCGTGGGGCAGGTGATCCGGGAAATTATCTTCAAGAACGTGGTCTTGCCCGCGCCATTGCGGCCGATGATCCCGACAACCTCCCCTTTTTTGATCTCCAGGCAAATATCTTTCAACGCCCAAAAAACCTCTTTTTCCAAAAGGCCTTTATTCTTTCTTTTTAAGAAGGCAAAGGGATTTTTCAGCAACCCCTCCAGGCTATCCCGCAGGGCCAGGTAGTTGCGCTGATGGGAAATATTATACTTTTTAGATAACCCTTTAATTTGAATCGCAGCTTTATGCATTTTAGATTATATCCGCGAAATAATCTTCGGTTTTCCGGAAATAAGCAACACCCCAGGCAAACAGTAAAATACTCACCAAGATTGAAATAGAAAGCGCCGGCCAATCAATGGGCCCCTTGCCGGAAATCAGGACGCGGCTGGTTTCGATCACTCCGGACATCGGGTTCAAAAGCAACACCCAGCGGTATTTTTCGCTCAACATGCTTAAGGGATAGATTACGGGAGTCAGGAATAAAGACATCTGGATAAGAAAGGGCACGGCATAACGCACGTCCCGGTATTTCACGTTCAGGGCGGCAAAAAAGCACCCCAAGCCGGCGGAAGCCAACATAGTTATGCCGATCAATAGTGGAAGGTAAATAATGATCTCTATACTGGGCAGGAAACGGTAGTAGATCATCATCCCGAACAAGAGTATAAAAGAGATCGCGAAATCCACCATTCCGATAAAACATGAAGATAATGGTATCGCCAACCTGGGGAAATAGATCTTCTGGATGATCCCGGAGTTAGAAACCATACTTTCGCTGGCATGGGTCAGGACAAAAGAAAAATAGTTCCAGAGGACCAGTCCGGTATAGACGAACACCGGATAAGGCATATCCGCGGAGGGTATGCGGGCAAACCGGCCGAAAAAAACCGTAAAGATGAGCATCGCCACCAACGGCTGGAACAACGCCCAAAGCACCCCGATCAAGGTCTGCTTATACCTGACCTTGATGTCCCTCCAGACAAAAAAATAAATAACCTCGCGATAGCGCCATAATTCCTTTATGCCGATATTCACCCAGCCGCGCCGCGGCGAGATTACGAGATTATTTTCTGACATTAGCTTTCTATCTGTTTCGACCGGTACCAATCGATGGTTTTTTTGATCCCTTCCCGAAAATCGGTCTTTGCCCTGAACCCAAACTCCTCAAACGCCCGGGAGGTATCAAGCATCCTCCTGGGCTGACCGTCGGGTTTCGTAGCGTCCCAGACGATCTTGCCTTTAAAACCGCTTAACTCGGCGATCAAACCAGCCAGTTCCTTTATCGAGATCTCAAATCCCGCGCCCAGATTGACCGGATCGGCCTTGTCATACTTTTCTGTTGCCAGCAATATTGCCTGGGCGGCATCTTCCACAAACAAGAATTCCCTGGTTGCCTTTCCCGTTCCCCAAACCGTAATTGCCTCTTTTCTTTGCTTTACCGCATCAAAACACTTCTTGATCAACGCCGGGATAACATGGCTGGTAAGTTCGTTAAAGTTATCATGCGGTCCGTAAAGATTGACCGGCATAAGAAAAATAGAGTTGAATCCGTATTGCCGGCGATAGGCCTGCGATTGAACCAGGAGCATCTTCTTTGCCATTCCGTAGGGAGCGTTGGTTTCTTCGGGGTACCCCTTCCAAAGGTCCTCCTCGCGGAAAGGAACCGGGGTATATTTGGGATAACAACAGATAGTGCCCAGGGCGACAAACTTTTCCACTTTCGCCAGCCGGGCTTCCTCCATCAATAAAACCCCCATCATCAGGTTATCGTAGAAAAATTTTCCCGGGCTCTTACGATTTGCCTCGATACCGCCGACTAAAGCCGCCAGATGGATCACTACCTGGGCCGACGATTCCCGGTAAGCGCGTTTAACCGCGCCGGCATCCACCAGGTCAAATTGATCCTTCTCCGCGACAAACACATCACGGCAGCCCCGTTCTTTAAGCCCTTGGCAGAGATACTTCCCCAGGAAACCATCCCCTCCGGTCACCATTACCCTTTTTCTGCTTAAGTCGATCAAACCCGCTCCTTTGTGCCGGCTTCTTTCTTCAGGCTCTCTACTTCGTTTTTAAGCTTTTCATACTCCTGGGTTTTCCAGATGATAAATTTCTGCACCAGGTCCAGCTTGATCTTTATCCCGGCCGGCGTCAAAAGATACATATAGGCGAGCTTATTCTTGGCGTTTTTGAAATTTTTGACCTCGATGATCCCCTTGTCAATGATCGAATTGATCAGAAAATTGACCTTACCCAGGCTTAACTCCAGTTTCTTGGCCAGATCCCGCTGGGTTACCTGGGAGTTCTGTTCTATCTCCCGGATTATTTTAAAAACCTGTTCTGATTCTAAGAGATGCGTCTTTTCGCTCATTTGTTCACCTTATGAACATATTAGCATAAAAATGCCTTTTAGCAAGAAAAAATTACACTCTTTCTATTGATTATCTTCGGCGCTTTTGGAGCTGTTTTTGATAGAAATCCAATATGCGGGGGTTATCCTGAAGCCATTTAAGCGTTTGCTTAAAACCCTGTTCCAGTCCGGTCCTCGGCCTCCAGGCAAGCTCTCTTTTGATCTTGCGATTATCGGCAACCCAGAAATTACTGTCCCAGATCCTTGCCGGCAGAGTTCCCCATTCCGGCCGGGCCTTGATCTTCAAGATCTTCCTTGCCAGGGCCACGATCTCCCGGATGGATGTCTGCACGCCGGTGCCCAGATTATAAATTTCCCCGGCCCCGGTTTTTATTTTTTCTGCCGCCAGGATGTATGCCTCTGTCACATCATCCACGTAGACGTAATCCCTGGCTGTGGCCGGATTGACCAGATCCGGGAATTTTCCCTTCAGGCCGTAAACCAGCAGGGTTGGTACCAGCCTGGCGGGTTCCTCATATGGCCCATAAACCGAGAAAAGACGTAATGTGGTTATCCCGGCGTTTTTGGCGACAGCGGAATAGCTGCAAAACAAGGTCGCTGCCGCTTTGCTCGCGGCATAATAGCTATTCGGCTGTAATCTGTCTGTTTCGCAAAACGGCTCGTTTTTAAAACCGTATTCGGAGGAAGAACCGGTGTTAATGAACGCCTGAAAACCGGTCTTCAGGGCGGCTTCCATCAAATTAGCCGTGCCTAAGACATTAGTCTGCAGAATTTTCCCGGGATCATCCTGATAAGAATATGCCCCATATACCCCCAGATGGAAAATCCATTGCGGTTTAATTCCGGCAATGGATTTCTTTAACCCACCTATATCCCCCAGATCGGCCTTATGGATATGCAGGTCTTGCGCTATACCCTGCAGGCGCCAGGGATGGTAATTTTTGCGTACCAACAGGTGCACCTCGTGGCCTGATTTCAACAGCTTCCTGGCCAGGTTTGCTCCGACAAAACCGCTGCCTCCGGTAATCACTACTTTTTTCATCTAAAACCTCAAGATATACGCCCGCATGGTCTGCGGCCAGCGCGGGAAAAAACTTATTTTTTTGATCTCAAGGCTCCTGCCTTGAAAAAAACCGGCATATTCCTGCGGCCTCCTGATAAAACGGCCTTCGTCCAGTTTTGACAATAGATATCCCAGCGGGTTACGCCACAATAAAGGCAGCACGGGCTCAAAGGCGATAAAGACCGCCGGTGAACCGGCGTGATCACAGATTGTCTGCAATAAGCCGCTGCACTGCTCATCTTTCAGATGATGCAGCAGGCCATGGCAATAAATAAGATCCGCGGAACGCACCAATTGGACGAATCCGCTTTGATCGACATCGAACACCTTAAAATTATATCCGGGGTATTTATTTCTGGCGATGGCGATCCGCTCGGCAGAAAGGTCTATCCCGGTATAACAGCTTTGTTTAAAGAGATCCGCGAACCCGCCGCCCCCGCAAGCTAATTCCAGGACCCGCGGGGAGGATTTTTTCTCCGCTAAGAGCGCGTATTCCCCGCGCAGGACAGCCTTTTGTTTCTTATGCCCCTGATGCACGTAATCCTGCAGGAGCTTATAAAAGAAAAAATTCATTGTTTATCCTTTTGACGGCTTCTCTGCCACGATAAACATGTTCCCCAAAGGTAAAATCAGGTTTACCCCGGCCAAACCTGATTTTTGCAGCAGGCCGAGGAGTTTATTTTTGGCAGGCGCAGGCAAAGGCAAGAGCCTGAAAAAATAAAGCAACGAATAACGGTTATATGCCGCGGCGACCTGCCTCACCGTAAAATTATTTTTTTGAAAAATCCTGCGTTGTGTCCGGGGGCTAAAAAGATACGTATGCTCGATATCAATGATCGGGCTGCGGCTTTTAAGCAGCCTGGCGGAAAACGCCTCTACATTGTGGTTCAGGCACAGGACCAGGCCTTTGGGTTTTAAGATCCGGTAGCACTCTTTTAAGAGGGCGCCCGGATCGGAAATATGATCAAGCACCTGAAACATGCAAATCACGTCAAAATAATTCTCTTTAAAAAGTCCGGGGCGCATCAGGCCATTCACGATCTTGGCGCGGACCCGGTCATTGGCCCGGGAAACCGCCTCTTGGCTTGGCTCCACGCCGTGGACGCAAACATACCCCTGGGCCAGGGCCTCTTCCAGCAAAAACCCGTTACCGCAGCCGATCTCCAGCAAACTCCCCTTTTTCACCCCGATTTTCTCCAGGTGCCTGAGGTATCTGCCGTAGGTAGCGATAATGTTTTTTAACTCTGCGTCGTAATCAAAACTACTCTCGGTATAGAGCTGTGCGGTCAGCCCATCTTCGGCAACCGGGTCGGAGCGCACCAGGCCGCAATCCCGGCATTTGACGATCCGGTAGCGGATACCGTCCGGCAGGCGCCGCGCCGAAAAGACAGAGCGATTCAGGGCCGTGGGTTCAAAATTAGACGGGTATATTTCTTTGGCGTGATCGTTCCGGCCGCAAATGGCACAACTTGTCTGGCGCAAGAGGACCTTTTTATCCATTATTTTTTTCTTCCGGATCCCGGCTGTTTGGCGGGTAATTCAGAAAATTCTTCACTACATAAGGCGGACGATGCTTGACTTCATCATAGATGTGCGCCAGGTATGAGCCGATAATTCCCAGGCAAAGCAGCTGTATCCCCCCGATGAAAAGTATCAGCACGATCAGGGTGGTAAAGCCGGTCGGGGTAAAACCGGGCAGGAGCAAGCGGGCGAGCACCTGGTAGATGATCAGGAGAAAGGAAATTCCCACGGTAATCAGGGCCAGCCAAACTATGAAATCCAGCGGGGCGTAAGAAAACGAAAAGATCGCCTTTCTCGCCCAATCCAGGTTTTTTAAAAGAGAGTTGGTCGTGCGCCCGAACATGCGCTCCGGCCGGACGTAATCCACTCCGGTCTGCTTAAAACCTACCCAGGCCCGCAGGCCCCTTAAAAAACGGTTTTTTTCCGGGAGGTCATTAAGCACCCTGACGACCTTCTTATCCAAAAGCGCGAAGTCCCCCGCGTCCAGGGGGACATCCACATAAGACAATGTCCTGAAGATGCGGTAAAATATCTTATAGGTTATGCGCATAAACAAAGTAGTCTCGCGCTTGACCCTGACACCGTAAACCACATCATACCCCTGGAGCCATTTTTCATAAAACTTTTCAATTAATTCCGGGGGGTCCTGCAGGTCTCCGTCCAGGAGCACTACCGCGTCTGAACCAGAGATGCGCATGCCGCTGGTAAAAGCGCTCTGCGAACCGAAATTCCGGGAGTGATTCACGGCAATTACCTTCTTGTCCCGGGTGGTTATCTTGAGCAGCTCTTCGTAGGTATTATCCGGACTGGCATCGTTTACAAAAATTATTTCGTAATCACAACCAAGTTTCTTGAAAACCGCGGATAATCTCTCGTACATTATCGGCACGGCCGGTCCATCACGGTAACAGGCTATGATCGCGGAGATCTTTTTTTTCACCACTTAAACCGCCTTTCTGGAAAGTTTTACCTTCGGAGTATCATCCCGGCAGGATTTTTGAATTGCCCGGCAAATCGCTTCGGCGGATAACCCATTGATCTTTTTCATATACCCCTGGCTGCCGGAAACACCGTTGTAACCCTGCTTAACCCCCAGGCGCACCAGCCTGGCAGAAAGCCCATTCTCGGCGATAACCTCAGCGGCCAGAGAACCGATCCCGCCGTTAATATAATGCTCTTCAACGGTAAAAACCAATGAATGCCCTGAAATGATCCGCGCCAGGTCCTCCCGGGGTGCCGGATGCACGCTGGCAATTACTACCAGAGAAACATCGATGCCAAGGAGAAGAAGCTTTTCGGCGGCGGCGGCCGCCTCGGCAGAAATTCCCCCCAGGGAAATTATGGCAACATCTTTGCCTTTGCGCACTACCTGCGCCCTGCCTAAGGCAAACTCTCCGTTGAGCCCAGAAACGACTGTCCGGTCATCCTTGCTTAACCGGTAATATACCGGCCCGGGCAGGTTCCAACTTTCCAGAATGGCGCTGCGCGCCTGGGCCGAATCAGCCGGCGCGATGACCGTAATCCCCGGCTGGGCGCGCATTACCGCGATATCCTCAAGCCCGTAATGGGTAATTCCCGCTGAACCGTATTCGAAACCTCCCCCGACACCGACAATCCGCACCGGTAATTGATGCAGGATCGCCCCATTGCGGATAAATTCATACGGCCGCAACACGGCAAACGTAACAATCGAGTAAAAAAAAGGGATAAAGCCGGCTTCCGCCAGGCCGGTAGCGATCCCGGCCATATTCTGTTCGGCTACTCCGCAATTAAAAAAACGCTTGGGAAAGGCGTCTCTGAACGGTTCCAGAACGGTGAACCCTAAATCCCCGGTCAAGAGCATGATTCGTTCGTCTTTTTGCGCCAGCTCAAGCAGGGTTTTTACAAAGACTTTTCTCATTACTCATTATCCTTTATCTCTGAAAGGGCCTGTTGGTATTCCGCATCGGACATCGGCCAATAATGCCACTTGATCTGGCTCTGCATATAACTCACGCCTTTACCGAAAACCGTGCGGGCGATTATCGCATGCGGGCTTCCCGATGAAAAATCTAGCGCCTCAAAAGTATCCTTGATTGCCTTAGGGTCATTACCGTCAATCTCATGGACATCCCAGCCGAAAGCGCGCCAGCGTTGGGCAAGCGGATCAAGCGATAATACGTCTTTTGTGTATCCGAAGGCCTGCTGGCCGTTGCAATCGATAATGGCAGTCAGATTGGCAAGTTTGTGGTGCGCGGAAAACATCACCGCTTCCCACAAGGCGCCTTCGTTGCATTCTCCGTCGCTAACCAGGACAAAGACCCTGCGCGCCGATTTTTGCATCCGCGCGGCCAGAGCGGCACCTGCGCCAAAGGATAACCCCTGGCCCAACGAACCGCTGGAAAAATCTACCCCTTTTAAGAAATGCTCCGGATGCACTCCCAAAAGGCTGCCATCCGCGCAATAACCGTTCAGTTGTTCAAGAGAAATCATTTTTTTCAAGAAAAGCGCGGCATATACAGCCAGGGCGGCATGCCCCTTGGAAAGTATAAAACGGTCGCGCCGGTTATGGTCGTCGGCGGGCATTTTTAAAATAGAATCGTAAAGCACGCCGACCAGATCAGCGATAGACAGGGCCGAACCGATATGCCCGACATTCGCCCGCTTGCATTGCTCGATAATGATCTTACGAATCTTTCCGGAGAAATCATTACTTTTCAGCATGATGTTTCCTTAGTAGCCAGCGTTGATTACGCAGATTCCACTCCACGGTGAGTTTTAGGCCCCGGGTAAAATTAATTTCCGGCTTCCAGCCGGTGAGCCGCCGTAATTTTTCCGAATCAAGCTTGTATCTTATGTCATGGCCGGGACGGTCCTTTACGAATTCGAACATTCGCTGATCATTCCCGGTTAACCCTAAAATCCCCCTGACCACTTCCAGGTTTATTTTTTCCTCTGCGCTTCCCAGGTTATAGGCTTCACCGGGTTTACCTTTACGGAAAACTTCCAGTATCCCCCGGGCGCAGTCATCAACATAAAGCCACTCCCGGGTATTTATGCCGCGCCCGTAGACCGGGATTTTCCTTCCTTTTATGGCGCAGGCTATGCCAAGCGGGATCAATTTTTCCGGATACTGCCAGGGGCCGTAGTTATTGCAGGGCCGCACGATGATCCCGGGAAAACCATATGTCCGGATATATGCGCGGATCAGCAGGTCCGCGGAGGCCTTACTGGCGGCATACGGGCTGTTCGGCTTTAACTCTGAATTTTCCGTAAATTGCCCGTTTTTTATCTCTCCGTAAACCTCGTCCGTGGATAGCTGGACAAACCTTTTGATTTTAAATTTTTTTGAAAGGTCAAGCAGGACCTGGGTCCCCAGGATATTCGTTTTAAGGAAAGGCGCGCAGCCGGCGATACTGCGGTCAACATGGGTCTCCGCGGCAAAGTTGATTATCCCGTCGGGGATTTCTTTTTTTATGATCCTGCCGATCGTAAGGGGATTGCAGATATCCGCGCGGTAAAACTTATAGCTGCCGGCCGCTTCCTTTAACCTGGACAAATCCCCGGCATAGGTCAACTTGTCACAGATTATCATCCGGTAACCGCATCTGGCCGCCAGGCGCACAAAGGCACTACCGATAAAACCGGCACCGCCGGTAACTAATATTTTAGGTATTCCCGCACGCATTCCTCTAAAACCTCGCGAATTGGCCTGACCTTAAAACCCGTCTTCTGCAGCTTTTCCGCAGAAAGCACCAGGTTTGTCCTGACCTGCCCCAGGCTGGCAAATTTGATCACTTCATAATTAAATTCAGGTTTATATTTTCGGTAAACCTCCATCAGCTCACGGTATTCTAAGGGGCCCTGATTGACGATATTATAAAAACCCCTGGCGTCCTGATCAAGCAGATGCCTTATCGCTTCCAGGAAATCCGGAATGTAGGTAACCGAATTAGGCAGGTCGATGACCTTACGGTAAGTAATCAGCTTGTTAAGCAGGTTTCGGGGATGCGGCCGGTTATCCAAAGGCACGCGGATACGTATAACCAGGATGGGGTAACGCAGGCTGAGCCACTCCAGGACCTTTTCGCTGTATACTTTACTGCGGCTGTAGAAAAGTTCGTAGAAATCAGGAGGCTTTTCCTCACTGATCGGGGGATCCTTGGCATAATCATAATGGTAAATACAGCCGCTGCTGATATGCACCAGTTTTATCCGGTTGCGCAGGGCGGCCTCGGCCAGGATCATCGGCGCGAAACTATTGGCAAAAAGCGTTTTATCTATGTCTTTTTCGCAGTCATCGACATTCCTGCCGATATGGCCGATGCAATTGATGATTACTTTCGGCTTGAATTTAAGCAGTTCTTCTTCGGCATCGCGGTATACGCGGATCCGCTTTTGCGAAGACCGGCAATCCAGCGCTTCTTGCAGCCTGCTGCCGATATAACCTTTCCCGAAAATCAGTATCTTGTCATTCATCCGCGCAGACCTTGCTCAAGTAGGCTCCGTAGCCAGAGACCATCCCGGAGGCGATTTTTTTAAGGTTATCCTTTTTTATCAGGCCCATTTTATAGGCCACTTCCTCGATGCAGCCGATTTTCAGCCCCTGGCGGTCCTCTACTGTCTTTATAAAGATGGAGGCATCGATCAGGGTATCGGGGGTCCCGGCATCCAGCCAGGCGTAACCCCGGCTCAAAAGCTTAACGTTTAATTTGCCTTTTTTTAAGTAGGCATTGTTCACATCGGTAATTTCCAGCTCGCCGCGCGGCGAAGGACGGATCTTCTTGACTATCTTAAGGACCTCATTATCATAAAAATAGATCCCGCAAACGGCGTAATTGGATTTGGGTTTCGCGGGTTTTTCATCGATGGAGACGACCTTATGCCTGCGGTCAAAGGCGATCACCCCGTAACGCTGCGGATTTTTGACATAATAACCGAAAACTACCGCCCCTGAATCAATTCCCGCGGCATCCTGCAAGAGGCCAAGCAGGTTGTCACCGTAAAATATGTTATCCCCCAGAACCAGGCAAACACTGTCTTTGCCGATGAATTTCTCCCCGATAAGAAAGCTCTCGGCTATTCCCTTAGGTTCTTTTTGCGCGGCATAGCTAAAACTTACCCCCAACTGAGAACCCGTACCTAATAAATGCCGGAACCTCGGAGTATCCTGCGGAGTAGAGATGATCAGTATTTCTTTGATCCCCGCCAATAAAAGAGCCGATAAAGGATAATAGATCATCGGCTTGTCATATACCGGCAGCATCTGTTTACAGACACTTTTTGTAACCGGATGCAATCGCGTAGCTTTTCCCCCGGCTAAAATAATTCCCTTCATCTTTTCCCCTTCTTTAATTGTAGCTGGATAGACTCTTAATTTAACATAAGGTCAATTCCAGCGCAAGGGATTTTTGAGAAACAACCGGGTAATATACTTCCCGTAAGCGTATGCCGCAAAATATCTTACAAAGAAAGGGACAGCTTAAGCTGTCCCTTTCTTTTATGCTACCGATTAGGCGAATTAATTACGCCTTAAAGACCCTTTTTTACGATAAACTCCGCAAGGTCAACCACCCGGCAGGAATACGCCCATTCATTATCATACCACCCCAATACTTTAACCAGTTTACCGTCAATTACCTTGGTAAGCTCTGCGTCAAAGATACAGGAATAGTTTGAGCCGTAGAAATCCTTGGAAACCAGAGGAATGTCCAGATATTGCAGAATCCCTTTCAGGTTGGTTTCCGAGGCCTTTTTAAACGCCGCTTTTACCGCATCAACGGTTGTATCTTTTTCCACAACACAGGAAAGATCGGTCAGGGATACGTCCGGTGTGGGCACGCGGATGGCCAAACCGTCCATTTTCCCTTTTAACTGAGGCAAAACCTCTCCGATCGCCTTGGCCGCGCCGGTAGAAGTAGGGATCATGGAAACTGCGGCGGCCCTGGCACGCCTGAGGTCCTTATGCGGCAGATCAAGGATCTTCTGATCATTGGTATAAGAGTGGATCGTGGTCATCAGGCCGCTCTTAATCCCGAAATTATCCAAAAGAACCTTAGCCAAAGGAGCCAGGCAGTTGGTGGTGCAAGAGGCATTGGAGATTACGTTGTGCTTGGCGGGATCATAGTCATTTTCGTTGACACCCAAGACAACGGTCAAATCATGGTTCTTTGCCGGAGCGCTGATGATAATCTTCTTTGCCCCGCCGTTCTGAATATGGCCGATGCACTTTTCCTTATCGGTAAAAACACCAGATGACTCAATCACCAGGTCGACCCCGTAATCCTTCCAGGGAATTTCCGCCGGAGATTTTGCGCTTAAAATCTTTAATTCTTTGCCGTTTACTACCAGGGCATCTTCCTTTGCCTCAACCGTGACATCGAGTGTTCCGAAATTAGAATCATATTTTAAGAGATGCGCCAGCGTCTTTGTTCCTACGGGTAAATCATTTACCGCTACAAACTCCAGTCCTTTTGGTTGCTTGGCCAATGCCGCGCGGTAAACCAGCCTGCCGATCCTGCCGAAACCGTTGATACCGATTTTTACAGCCATTTCTGCCTCCTTAGTTATATGGTTTGGTTTATATTTATCTTGCCGATTTTAAATATTTTGCGGCCAATTCAGGCGAGGTGGGGTCAAGATAAAAGCCGCTGCCCCATTCAAAACCTGCGGTACGCATCAATTTAGGGATAAATTCAATGTGCCAGTGGTAATAATCGTTATTAGTATCGCCGTTAATCGGCGCAGAATGCAAAATAAAGTTATACGAAACATTAGGAAAGACTTTTTTAGTCTTGCCGATCACATCCATCAGTATCGTGGCCAGATCCGGGATCTCCTCTTCGTTCATGTGGCAAAAATAGGCGTTATGTTTTTTTGGGGCGATCCAGACTTCAAAGGGAAAACGGGAGACAAAAGGGCAAAACCCGACAAAAGTCTTGTTCTCCTCGATAATCCTTTCCCGATCCTCCTGCTCCTGACGGATCATATCGCAAAAAATACACCTTTCCCGGTAATCATGATACCCCTGGGCCCCGCGCAACTCTTCGGCCACGTTCTTCGGCACCATAGGAAGCGCGACGATCTGCGTATGGGGATGTTCCAGGGAAGCCCCGGCAGCCTTACCGTGGTTGCGAAAGAGCATAATATACTTAAGCCGTTTGTCCTTGGTCAGATCCAGCGCCCTGCGGCACCACATCTGGATGTTTCGTATTACCTCCGCTTTTGTCAGGTCGCAAAGGTCCTTTTGATGATAAGGGGTTTCGATCAATATTTCATGGGCGCCCACGGCATTGGAGATATCGTAGATACCGACGCCCCTGCGGTCGAGTTCTCCTTCGATCTGCAAGGCAGGGAATTTATTCGCCACCACCCGCACCTGCCAGCCGGAAGTATTTTTTCCCGTGTCGGGCTCACGAAACGCCTCTATCTCCGCGGGGGTCATAAATTCGTTACCGTAACAAAAAGGGCAGGTCCCTCCTTTTTGGACATACGGTTCGTATTCGAATTCTTCAGGCTTATTGGGATGATCCGTCTCAACGATCACCCACCTGCCGACGATCGGATCTCTGCGTAACTCGGACATCTTATACCTGGACCTCTCTTAAAAATCTGGCGCAATCTTCCGGAGGGACCGGACAGATATAAAAACCGGTTCCCCATTCAAATCCCGCTACCCGGGTCAACCTGGGGATGATCTCCATGTGCCAGTGATAATCATGATCGATGCTTTTCCAGTAACCCATTTTTTTGCGGCGGAATGGAGCGGTATGCAAGACATAATTGTAGGCCGGATCATTCAGCCCTTTTTTGATCTTGGAAAGGACGGCCTTAAGGATCTGGGCGAAATACTTACGGGAATCAGGCTCCAGATTCACAAAATCGCAGGAATGTTTTTTAGGGATGATCCAGACCTCAAAAGGGAATCGCGCGGCAAATGGGCTGATGGCGATAAAACCGTCGAGGTCCATGATCACGCGGTCCTTGGTTTTTATCTCCTGCTTGATCAAATCGCAAAAAATACAACGTTCGTGGTAATCGTAATATTGCCTGGCCCCTACCAGCTCTTCCTTGACCCGCTTGGGATTTACCGGGGTAGCGATCAATTGTGAGCGGGCGTGCCTGACCCTGCCGCCGCCCGCGCTCCAGCCGTAATTTTTAAAAACCATGACATACTTGAAGCGTTCGTCATTTTCCAGGTCATTGATCCGGTCAATATAACAGTTAACGACGTTAACGATCTCTTCCTGGCTTAAATCCGCCATATTGGCGGTGTGGCGGTTGGTCTCGATAACGATCTCATGGGCACCTACGCCGTTCATCAGGTCATAGATCCCCTTACCCTTACGGTCAAGATCGCCTTCGATCCTTAAAAACGGGGCGATACTGGGGACGACCCGCAGGTCCCAGCCGGGGGTATTCCTGGCTGAACCGCCCTTTCTCACCGCGTATATCTCCGGCGGCGTCTCCGATTCGTTCCCCGGGCAAAAAGGACAGGGTTTCTCTGCCGGATCGCTTGCCTGCCCGGAGAACTGATCGGGCCGCTTATCGCGTTCCGTAGAGATGATCACCCACCTGCCGATTACCGGATCTTTTCTTAACTCTGGCATATTTTTATATTATATGATTAAAAAAATATTATAACAAAACTACACAGAGGTGCAACTATTATTTACCCAGGCAATCTCCGGGGCGCAGCTGATGGCCGGAAATAAAATCCTTCGCGTCCATGATCCTTTTTCCTTCAGGCTGGAGCCTGGTGATCACCAGGGTATCCTTGGCGCAGGCCACGGTAACCCCTTCTGCGGAAACCGCAGTCACCTCCCCCGGACGAGCCTGAAGATCTGTTCCGCAGGGTGCGACCTTGGCCTGGTAGAGCTTGATCAATTTCTTCTTGTAACAGGTAAATGCCCCCGGCCAGCAAAAACAACCCCTGATCAAATTATTGATCTGGCCTGCCGGCCTGCCCCAATTGATCAAACCATCAGCCTTCTTCAGTTTTGGCGCCAGAGACGCCTCTTCCTCCGCTTGAGGGGATAATTTATAATTATCCGCCTCGACCAGCTGCAGAGACTCCTTCAGCAGCCCGGAGGCAAGTTCGGCGAGTTTACCCCCCAGGGTATAAGAGTTATCATCATCCGCAATCTCTAAGCTCTTCTGCAGGATCAGCGGGCCGGAATCCATTTTTCTGGTAAGTTTAATGATCGTGACGCCGGTCGATTTATCCCCGTTTATCAGGCTCCAGCTGATCGGGGCGGCTCCCCGGTATTTCGGAAGCAAAGAGGCGTGGGCGTTTATGGAAAATATTTTGGGAATTCCCAGGATTTCGTCGGAAAGGATCTGGCCGTAAGCCACGACTACAAACAAATCCGCATCCAGCCCTTTTAAGAATTTTACGGCGGCGCCGGAATTGATATCCTGCGGTTGATAAAGCTTAAGTTTCAGCTCCTGGGCAGTGGTTTTAACCTGGGTAGAAGCCAGATGCATCCCCCTGCCTTTTTTGCGGTCAGGCTGCGTCACTACACAGGATATCTCATGACTGCCCTGTGCTATCGCCCTCAAGGCAGGCACGGCAAATTCAGAACTTCCGAAGAAGACTATATTCATATTAGTATGGGGTCACAAGTCACAGGTCACAAGTCACAGGTTCGAACGGCGTTCTGCCTGCCTGCCGGCAGGCAGACGTTCGGCGTTCAGCGTACGCCGTACGCGGTACGCCGTACGCAGTACGAGACTTCTTTTTTTTACTTCTCTATAATGGGTCCACATCCACCGTCACTATTATACCCGAATGCCGGGATTTTTTTAACTCAAATTTTAAAAACTTATTGGCGGATTTCAACTTATTAGTGGAGATCAATATTTGCCAATAGAAATTACCGCGTAGTTTTTCCGGCTGACCGCTGGAGACGGACAAAAAACTCATCTGCTTACCCGTGTCCGCGCGCTGCAGGGCCTCAAAAAGCGCGGTAGCAACGCTTTTTACCTTCTCCTGCACCCTGCCGCGCAACTTGACCAGGATCAGGTGCCGGTAAGGGGGAAAATTCAGCTCCTTGCGTTCTTTAATTTCCTGCGTGAAAAAAGAAGGCAAATCGTTTTTTTCCAGTGCCCGGAAGGAATGATGCGTGGGAAAATTGGTCTGGATGATCATCTTCTTTGCGGTAATTTGAGACAACGCCACTAATAGGGAAAATGATTTTTCCGCCGATCGCAGGTCCACGCGATTTAGCGCATTATCGATCGCCAACACCCCGGTTAAGTCAAAACTGCGCCCCGCCTGCCTGGTAATCGCGCTGGTTGACACCAGGATATCCGCTTCTTCCTGGTTGGCCTGCCGATCATTCTCAGAGATCATCACTCTGGCCTGGGGAAAAATCCGGGATATCTCATTTTCTATTTTCTCGATCCCCGTCCCGGAAAATTTTATGTATCCGGAATTACAAACCGGGCAGATCTTAGGCGCCTCCTCCTGGAAAGTGCAGTGATGGCACCTTAAAATGCCTTCCTTGGCATGGTAAACCAGATTGATATTGCAACGGGGGCATTTTAATACCGCCTGACAGCTTAAACATACCGCAAGCGTCGAGTATCCTTTACGGTTCAAAAAAATCAGCACCTTCTCCTTAGCCTCCAGGGCGGAATAGATCGCGTCCTGAAGATATTTGGAGAAAATGATATTTTTTTTACGGTCTTGATAAGAAAGATGCTTTAAATCTATGATTTTTATCTGGGGCGCCGGGGATGGCCTTTGCATAGAAACATAATCCAGCTTCCCCTTCTGGGCCAAATGATAACTTTCCAGCGAAGGACAACGTGTGCCAAGCACCAGATCGGCATGCTGGATCCTCGCGCGCATCATTGCCACTTCCCGGGCATGATAATGGGGAACCTGTTCCTGCTTGTAGATCTGGTCGGCTTCTTCATCAACGATGATCAATCCCAGCTCTTGCGCCGGGGCAAATACCGCTGAGCGCGTTCCCAGGATGATCCTTTGCTCCCCGCGCGAGATCGCCTCCCACTCCCCAAGCTCATCTTTTTGTTTCCTGTAAATTACGGACGGCCGGACGGCAAGATTTTTCTCGATAATCTCTTTCCCCCTTAGAGCCAGGGCCAGATCGGCCAGGAGGATGATCGCGCTTTCCTTTCTTTCCAGGGAATTTTTAAGCCGCTCCAGATAGAGATCCCAACGCTTCACGCCATCAGAATCATGAACCAGGATCATCTTTCTCTCTCGACCAGCCAAGGGGACCCGCGGAGTTTTCTCCATGCGAACCTGCCTGCCCTTGCGCAGAGATTCCGGAAGGGCGGTTTCGATCACCTCTCCCCAGGTGCAACAATAATATTCGGAGACCATCTTGGTCAAAAGCAGCATATCGTGATCCAATACGGGCAGGGTATCAATGACTTCCAATACCGGCTTGATATTCTTGATCTGCGAAGTGGAAGACACCCCGACTACGAATCCCAGCCTTTTTTTATTGCAAAAATTAACCCAGACCCGCTTGCCTTTAGAGACCCTCGCCTTAAGCTGGTCCGGAACGCAATAATCGAACGGCCCTTCTACCGCAAGACTAAGCACTACTTTCGCGAATAACATGATAAAGATCCTCAAGCACGTTGTTGTTTTTGAGCCGCTTTACCGATTCAAGCTGCTGGGCCAACTTTTGCGGGTTATCCTTAAGGTCCCTGACGATCCGCACGATATCTGTGGTATTCTTAAGCAGTGTCCCCACCCGGAAAAGACTTAGCACCTGCACGTTGGCATGCTCCTGCCCGGGTATGGGGTTAAAAAATAACGGGACTAAACCCACGGCCAGTGTCTCGGATATACTTAATCCTCCGGGTTTGGTAATGATCAAATCCGAGCAAAACATCAGCTCATGCACGTTTTTCACAAAACCAAAAACCTTGACCTGCGGGTATTGTTTTTTACTTAAAATGTTAAAAAGCGCCTTGTTCTTTGCGCAGACTACGATCAACTGGACATGCCCATGCAGTAATTCGACGATTTTTTCTATCGGGCCGATACCGAAGGAACCGGTCATAATTAAAACCGTAAACTCTTCCTGTAACCCCAGCTTTCCAATAAGCGCCTTTTTATCGTGTGGCCTGAAAAAATCCCGCGCCACCGGTATGCCGATATCCTTGATCTTGCCGGGAGCGATATTTTTCCCGATAAGCTGTCTTTTTGTTTCACTGGTAGCGGCTATATATACATCGGTAGGATCGCAGACCCAGAAAGGATGCACGGCAAAATCGGTGATCACCGTGATCAATCTGGAACGGATTAGTTCGCGTTTTTTCAGCGAAGCGGCGACTTCCGCGGGTAAAAAATGCGTCGAGACAACCAGGTCCGGACCCCATCTGACCAGCTCTTTCGAAAAATTCCGCAGGTTAGCCAGGTTAAAATAGTATATTATCCGGCGGATAAAACTCCCCGCTATAGGGGTAGCGCTAAGGAAGAATATTGCCCCCCATAAAAAGGCACAATGCCTGATCAAAAACGCGTAACCGAAGGCGTAGATCCTGCCGAATAAAAAGTTCGACTTATCCAAAAGATCAACCAGACGGATATCCAGCGCAGCGTCACGCGCTAAAAGATAATCCCCGATGGCCTGGGCGGCCTTCACGTGCCCGGCACCGGCAGAGGCGTAACAGATGAGTATTTTCATAGATTGATTTATTTACCCCGAACGGCGTTCGGCGTTCATCGAACGGCGTAATTTTACGGAGAACCTAAAATCAGGGCTATGGCTTGAACTTACGCGGGGCGCCGCGCCGAACACAGAACACCGAACGCCGTTCGAACCTGTGATTTTGATCTCGACAATATGAATTCCGCGGCTGCGGACAGATCTTTAAAACAGAAGTCTGGCTCTATTTCCCAGTGCTTGCGGTTCTTCAGTTTCTCCTTTCCGGAGAATATCAAAATCGACTTACAACCGGCATCCCTGGCGGTATGCACATCCCGGATAGTATCTCCGATGAAATAGGAATTTTTCAGATCCAGTCGGTATTTCCTCTTGGCGGCATGAAGCATACCGGCTTTGGGCTTACGGCAGGGGCATCCGGTCTCCGGCGGGTGAGTGCAATAATAGACCCTGTCTATCCTTCCGCCGCGGGAACGGATCTGCTGCAGCATATTCCTGGTAATCAACTGAAGCGTCTTGCGGGCAAAAAGCCCTTTACCCACACCTGCCTGGTTGGAGGCAATAAAGATTTTATACTTACTCTTACTTAACTTGGCAATTGCCTCTTTTGCCCGGGGCAAAAAATAAAAATCCTTCCACTTGGTCACATAATTTTTGTCACCGGGGTAACGGTTGATCACTCCATCACGGTCTAAAAAAACAGCCCTCATCGTGCGAACCTCAATATAAGAGTTAGGCGCAAAGTGTAAAACGCAAAGCGCAAAACTACAATGCAAAACTCAAAGCTTTGAACTTTACGCTGTAACTTTGCGCTTTGCGTTTTGAGTTTTACACTATCTGACTATCTCTATATAAAATAATCTTTGTTCTCTTTGACCCACTCGGTAAGCTTACGGATCCCCTCTTTTACCGGAGTATTGATCTTCCATTTCAGGGTATTCTCCAACTTTCCGGTGTCGGTAATATAGACCTTTTGGTCCGAAGGGCGCCAGTCGGCAAAATTGACCTGCGGCGCTTTCCCGGTCAATAGCTTTAACTCTTCGACAAATTCCAAAAGGGATATCGTATTCTCCGGCCCGCCGCCGATATTAAACAGCCCCCTTTCCAGGTCGCTGTTGATAAAACGATTAAAGGCATCAACCAGGTCGTCGGCATAAAGCATGTCGCGGACCTGCTTTCCGTTGCCATAGAAAGTAATCGGTTTGTTAAAAAGAGTGGCAATGATAAACCAGGCAACCCACCCCTGATCCTCAAACCCGAATTGCCTGGTCCCATAGGTACAAGACATGCGGAATACCGCTGTCTTCATCTTATAGATATGGCTATACTCCTGGACATAAAGATCGCCGACCAGCTTGGATACCCCGTAAGGAGTATGCCCGGTAAGATCGGTAAGCATGCTTTCGTTGACCCCGCGTACCCCTTTAAAAGTATATCTTTTTTCTTTTTCCTCAAGCGGGATCTGATCGACATTTTCTCCGTAGACCTTATTGGTGGAACAGTAGATCACCACCGTATCCTTTGATTTTTTCCGCGCGGTTTCCAGGACATTGAGCGTCCCGAAGGCGTTAATACTGAAATCCTCCTTGGGCATGCGCACGCTCGAAGGCACTCCCGGCTGCCCGGCGGTATGAATTACCACATCCACCCCCTTACCGATCGCTTTGGAAACATCCTGGTCATTACGGACATCCCCTTTTATCCTTTCGATATTCTTGAATTTACCCAGATAATTCCAGTTAAATTCGACCGAATCTTTATCGTAGCCGAAAATCTGCGAACGCATCAGATTATCCAGCACAATCACTTCATTCTTGGGGTTAGCCTGTGCAAAGAATTCGGCGCTGTGACTTCCTACCAACCCGGCGCCCCCTGTTACCAACACTCTCATTTCTCTCTCCTTTCCAAAACCAGCTCCTTATATTTTAGATAACTGACAAACTGATATAAACCGGCATAAAAGGCCACGGCGAACCCGATGAAACCGTCCCGAAAGCCTTTCCTTCCGAGATAACTCCTGGTAAAACGGTCCAATGTCCTCCAAAGGAACCTGCCCAGGCGCATCGGTTTGTTCTGATCAAACCATTTTTTCGCCTCGCGCGTTGTCTGATTGTTCAACTTGCCCAAAAAGTCCTCCAGGTTCCGGTAAGAGTAATGAATGATGTCGCCTTTTAAGTGGCCGCAGGGATCGTCCATAAAAGCCCGCGGGTGCACGGCTACCTCCTCATAGCGAAATTTATCTTTACGGAAAAACTTGAGTTGCGGGCTGGGATACCATCCGCCATGCCTGACCCAATAATCCCCGATGTAATTCCGCCGGGGAATTGTAAAACCGTTGCAGGAAACATGTTTGCTTAAAATCTCACTGATCTCGTCTCTTAGCTCTTCGGTAACCCGCTCATCGGCATCCAGGCTTAAGACCCAAAGGTTCCTGGCCTGGGAATAGGCGAAATTGCGCTGTTTGCCTTCATTATCCATCTTGCGGATAATGATCTTGTCCGTGTACTGACTGGCGATATCAACCGTCTTATCGCTGCTTTCGTCATCAACGATCAGTATCTCCGAGGCCCAACCGGCAACAGACTCAAGGCAATCGGCTATGTTTTTTTCTTCGTTTTTGGTAAGCACCACTACCGTCAAATTCAGCATTTAAAAAACCTCTTTATTGAGTCGATAATATATTCTTTTTCATTTTTTTTCAGCTCCGGGAATACCGGGATAGCCAAGACCTCTTTGGAGGCGTAGAGCGATTCAGGCAAATCGCCCGCGGCGCTCCCCAGATATTTAAAACATTTCTGCAGATGCAGGGCCCGCGGATAATATACCCTGGCATCGATCCCTTTTTTGTTCAAATAATCCACGAGCTCATCGCGCCGGCCGATAACTCTGCAAACGTAATGATGAAATGTATGCCTGCAATCCTGCCTGATATACGGCGTTACCAGATCCAGGTATTGCAAATGGCGGTTATAAAAAATGGCGTTTTCCAGGCGTTTAGCGTTCCAGGAATCAAGATATTTTAATTTTATCCTTAAGACCGCGGCCTGAATCCCATCCATCCGTTGATTACCGCCCAAAAGCGCGTGGTTATACTTACCCCTATCACCCTGGTTCCGCAAGAGCGACACCGCCTCGGATATTTTTTTATTATTGGTCAGGACCATCCCGGCATCGCCAAAAGCGCCGAGGTTCTTCCCCGGGTAAAAACTCACTGCCGCGCAATCCCCCAGGGTCCCCGCCTTCTTACCTTTATACTCCGCGCCAAAGGCCTGGGCCGTGTCTTCAATCACCTTTAACCCGAACTTTGCGGAGAGCTCAAGCAGAGTTTCCATCTCGGCACACTGTCCATAGAGATGAACCGGAATGACCGCCTTGATCTTTCGTTTTTTATCGCGCAGTAAAATATCCCTTACCGACTCCGGGGAGATATTATAGGTCAAGGGATCGATATCGGCAAAAACCGGTATTGCCCCGATACCGGCTATCGCGCCGGCAGTGGCAAAATAAGTAAAAGACGGACAGATCACGCCGTCCCCGGGGCGGATCCCGCAGGCCGACAGGCACAGCTTAAGCGCGTCCGTGCCGTTAGAAACCCCCAGGGCGTATTTTACCCCGCAATAGGCTGCGGCCTCTTTTTCAAACAATCTGGTCTGGTTGCCCAGGATAAAATCCGTCCGGTCGATTACCCCGCGGATGCCATTGTCAATCTCCCGGCGTAACGGTGCAATTTGCCTATGCAGATCCAATATAGGTATCTTCATCATTCATTAAAGAGTAAGTTTTTTACCGCATCAAAGGCCATCTGGGTAGTTATGCCTTCCAGGCACTG